>JAZKDS010000367.1:0-3140 GCA_040387455.1 Bacteroidota bacterium | reverse complement strand
TGTAATGCCGGCCAACAGCCCTATACGTAAAAACATTGCCAGAAAAAGACCTATACGTGTAGCTTTTTTACGGTCTTCGGGCGGTAGTTTACCGGTAACAATGGATATGAATATAATGTTGTCAATACCCAGTACAATTTCAAGGAATGTTAGTGTTAGTAAAGCAATCCAGGCATCAGGGTTTGATAAAAATTCCAGGTTCATGGGGGTAGATTATTTAATTTTTGTTACGGTTCCTTTTTGCTTATCGGCTTCGCCAACTAAAGAAAATTCAAAAGTGTATGAATCATCGGCAGTAGTTAATATCCTCATGCTAACAGCCTTTTTTTCTTCCATATTTTTAGGATGCAGCTTTTGCACAATAAATTCGCAATCGTTAACCCAGCGCACAGTTGCTGTATCAGTTTTGCCTTCATAGGTTTCAATCTGCAGGCTGTCAGTACGTTCAAAAATGGTTGTTTTTTTAGCACCGTCTATTACATATTCAAACCTGAATTTACCGGTTTTAAAATCGGCGCAGTTGCGGGTCTGGTCATAACAAGCGGTAAATAAAAAGGTAAAGGGCAGTAGTAGGTAAAGTATTTTTTTCATTAGTCGGTCATGCTTTTTAGTATGGTCATTAATCCTCTTGCCATAAAAAATATAGCCAATATGCATATCGTTATACCAAGCCCCAATATCGGGATGAATAATATATGCCCTTCATTTTTAAAAGTACTGTGCAGTACAACCGGCCCTATAAAAAACATGGGCAATGCCCAGCCCATATATTTAAGGCCTTTCATTAAAATTATTTTATCTGTTGGCATAGGCTTCTATGGCTTTACGTACGTTTTTATGGATTTCTAAAAGTGCAGCGGCTTCAGGTTCAGGTATACCCAGTTCATCAATTATCATTTGCACACCGCGGCCTACCAGCTTGTGGTTGCTTAGCTGCATGTCTACCATTTTATTACCCTTAACGCGCCCCAACTGAATCATAGTTGCGGTGCTTATCATATTCAGTACCAGCTTTTGGGCAGTACCTGCCTTCATACGGCTGCTTCCGGTTACAAATTCAGGACCTACAACTACTTCAATAGGAAATTGTGCTGTTTGTGCCAATGGGCTGCCCTGGTTGCAGGTAATGCAGCCTGTGGAAATGCCGACCTCATTACATTTTTCAAGGCCGCCTATAACATAAGGTGTAGTGCCCGATGCTGCAATACCTACCACAATATCATTACTGCCAATATTATGTTCAGAAAGGTCTTTCCAGGCCTGCTCGCGGTCGTCTTCGGCAAACTCTACTGCACGGCGTATGGCGGTATCGCCACCGGCAATAATACCTATAACCAAATCAAACGGCACACCAAAGGTAGGCGGGCATTCGCTGGCATCTACAATACCAAGCCTGCCACTGGTGCCTGCACCTATATAAAACAGGCGACCATCGGCCTTAAGGCAATTTACCACCTGGTTTACAAGGGCTTCAATTTGCGGAAGCGCCTTTTCTATAGCCAGCGGAACGGTTTTGTCTTCGGTGTTTATATTAGTTAGCAAATCTGTAACCGACATCTTTTCAAGATGCTCGTATTTAGATGATTGCTCTGTTATTCTTGTAAAAGCCATAGTTTTTAACACCCGGCGGGGATATTCAATGTTATTATTTTTGTTGTTGTCTGTCCGTTTTGCGGGCGCAGGGTAATGCGCAAAAAGATGCGGCTAACACCTACTTCATAAGGGCCATCGCCTACTTTTTTTATATCTTTTATTAGCTTTAAACCTTCCTCTCCACAATTTTTAAAGACTGCTGCCTTTAACTCTTCAATAGAGACATCCGGAAATTTCTGGTTTTCAGCTAAAGAATATTCTTTACATATATACGTGCCGTCCTCCTGCATTTGTAAAGTTTCCCAGTCAGAGTAATAATGTTTCCAGTCTGATATTTCGCAGTACGGCCCTTCAAATGATATGCCTGCGCTTGTTTCATAACGCTGCTCTACTATAAAGAGGTAGGGGCTGCTGCCTTTTATCTCAAGCTTTTGCCCTTCGGCGGTTTCGCCAATATCAAGGTCTACCGTTATGCTGTCCTGCTGTTGTAAGGAATCCAAGTTTTGCTGGTCCAGAGCCTTTGCACAGCTTAAGGTAACTGTAAATTCATCAAAAATAATATTTGTTACAGGTTTATCTGCTACCAAAAGCTGCTTTTGTATTATAGTATCTGAAATAACGGTATCCGTAGGTATCCCGGCTTCTTCCGGAGATTGTTCTTTACCCCCGCAAGACACTGCAACAGCTGCCAGGAAAAAAAAGTATACCATTTTTAACCCATCCATATAGCTAATTTACAGAAAATAAGCCATTACCACGCCCAGTATAATCACTAAAAGCTTGGCCAGGTTAAACTTGTGGTTTTCACCGCTCTCAAATATAATCGTAGATGATATATGGAAAAGTATCCCTACCACAACGGCAGAAATCTCGGTAAAATAATCTTCTAAAAATGGTAACTGCCCTGATGCCAGTGTACCCAGCGGCGTCATTACTGCAAAAGCACACATAAACAGCAATATAGCTAATTTATTAAGGCCTGAATTGATAAAGAAGGCCGTAAGTATTATGGCAATAGGGAAGTGGTGAATGGCTATGCCCCAGGCCATTTCATTATGATGGTGCACCGGCATGCCTTCTAAAAGTGCATGTATACAAAGGCTTATAAACAATAACCATGGCATAGATGAATGTTCATTATCATGGTCGTGACCGCCGCCGTGCACATGTCCATGTTCTGCACCTTTACTAAAATATTCGAGTATAATTTGGAAGATGATACCCGCCATAATGTACAGTCCTATAGGATTATTGCTATGGTCGTGGTGTTCATTGCCATTAGTATCTGCAACTTCATGATGCTCGTACTCTTCTTCGTTATGTATGTCATGATTATGACCTTCGTGATCGTGCCCTTCATGACTTTCTTCAGCGTGTGCCACAGAAAGATGATCGTGATCGTGGTCATGTTCAAGTGTAGTTTCTACCTTATTTTTTTCGGCATGAATACTGCTTTCATAAACTTCCGGCAATAAATGTAATACTGTGAGCGCCAAAAGAAAAGCACCACTAAATGCAAGTAGAAGTTTAAGGCTTTTTTTATTGCT
>JAZKDS010000366.1:0-6079 GCA_040387455.1 Bacteroidota bacterium | reverse complement strand
ATCGAGAACTCATCTATAATCTCGTCCTGTATTTCTTTAATGCTCATTTATTCTTTTTCTAATCCTGATAATGCTATGATTTTTTCTACCAGCGGCTTAATTTCTGCCGGTGGGTTTCCGTGGTCAAAGGTTACGGTCTGGTATTCTTTACCATCAACGGTAATTTTAAACGTTGCTGCTAAAGCACCGTCAAACTGGTGTTTTTTAGTAGGCGCCTCCAGGGTTTCAAGGCCGTCAAGGTTAATTTTTGCTGTTTCCTTTATAAGGATGTCTTGCTCTTTTGCCGGTATTGCTTTAAACGCTTCAGCGGCAGCCTCTCCCGGGCGGCCTTTGCTGGCACTTATGCCAAAGTTGCTTATAACAATATCTATTTTACTGCCTCGGGTATGGGCGCGATATTCATATTTTACCTCGCTTTGGGCCAGTTTTTTGGCTTGCGCCGATGTATCCTGCGATTTGCAGCCCGTTGCAACAACAAGCGTAAGTACCAATAATGTAAGTATCTTTTTCATAGTTTTTGTTTAACCACCCCGGTTTTCAGCCACCCCTCCGGAGGGAGAGGAATAGGTACACGAGATGCGGATATAAATGTACTAAAAATATGCCAAACCGTTTATCCCAGCATCATCTGTGCTTTTTTAACGGCGGCTACCAGTGCGTCTATCTCTTCTTTAGTGTTGTAAAATGCAAATGAAGCCCTTATGGTGCCCGGTATGCAAAAGGCATTCATAACGGGTTGTGCACAGTGGTGGCCCGTACGCACTGCAATGCCCATCTTATCTACCAGCGTGCCCACATCATACGGGTGTATGCCTTTAAGGTTAAAAGATATTACCGATGTTTTCTCGGCGGCAGTACCTATAAACTCAATACCTTCAATTTCTGATAGCTTCTCGGTGCCGTATAGCAGGAGCTCATGCTCATAAGCCTGAATGGCATCAAAGCCAATACTGTTGAGGTAGTCTATGGCGGTGCCCAATACAATGCCACCTTCTATGTGTGGTGTACCGGCTTCAAACTTATGGGGCAGGTCGGCATAGGTGGTTTTTTCAAAGGTAACCTCCTTAATCATTTCTCCACCACCCTGATACGGGGGCAGCTTGTTGAGCCAGGCCTCTTTGCCATACAATATACCTGTACCGGTTGGCCCACAGATTTTGTGGCCGCTAAAAGCGTAAAAATCTACATCAAGCGCCTGCACGTCTACCTTAAGGTGGGGTGCGGCCTGTGCGCCGTCTATAAACACGGCTGCGCCCACGGCATGTGCCTTATCAATTATAAATTTAATAGGGTTTATGGTGCCCAGCGCATTTGATATATGGTTAACCGAAACAATCTTAACACGGTCACTAAGCAGTTTTTCAAACTCTTCCATAATCAGCTCGCCCTTATCATTCATCGGGATAACCAAAAGGTCGGCACCGGTGCGTTCGCACAGCATTTGCCACGGCACTATGTTGCTGTGGTGCTCTAACGCCGAAACCATTACGGCATCGCCGGCTTTTACAAACTGTGTAAACCCGCTTGCCACAAGGTTAATGCTGTGTGTGGTGCCGCTGGTAAACAGCACTTCGTGCGCGTGTTTAGCGTTCATGTGTGCCTGTATGGTATGGCGTGCGTGCTCGTAGGCATCGGTTGCCAGCTGGCTCAGGGTATGCACCCCACGGTGAATGTTTGCATTTATCTCGCTGTAGTATTTAGATATGGCATCTATAACCACCTGTGGCTTTTGCGATGTGGCGGCGTTATCAAAATATACCAGGGGCTTTCCGTTAACGGTTTGGCTGAGTATGGGGAAGTGGCTCCTTATGGCCTGTATGTCTAACGTTTGTGTAGTTGTATTAAAGTCGGTGTTAGTCATGGTAATAACAAATTTGGTACAAAGTTACGGCATGTTTTTTTAAAACGGGTTTTTTGGGTTGTATTTAAGAGTTAAGTAACACAAAGATTCGCAAAAGAGCCACTAAGAACCGCAAAGTTTTTAAAGGCAGTTATTTGGTAATTAAAATATCGTGAATGTATAAAATTTGCCTTTGTGATGCTTTGCGCCTTCTTGGTGAAACTTTGGGTAATAATACTATTTTAACCCCTTATTTTTTTTCATTCTAAATAAAAATAATACATTTGCGCCATAATTAGATTAAATAAAAATAATTATCAAACCAATGAAAAAAATAAGCACAATACTGGCGGCTTTTATACTGCTTGCCACAGTTTCATGTAAAAAAGAAGGTGCTGCCGATGCTCCTACTGAAGGCAAAGACACGATAGCTACAACCGAAACCCAAAAAATTGTATCGCTTAACGGTGCTGTAACAGAGATTGTTGCTGCCCTTGGCCACGAAAAACAAATTGTGGGTGTAGATGTAACGTCTACTTACCCTGAAAGCGTAAAGAAAACGGCTAAAGACCTGGGCCACGTGGCACACGGTGTTAATATAGAAGCTATCATGGCATTACAGCCAACACTTATATTGGGTACAGAAAAAGACCTTACACCAGATTTGCTTGCTAAAATAAAAGGGTCGGGTGTGCAATACAAAATTTTTAAGCAGGAGTTTACCGTAGCAGGTGCAAAAAACCTGGTTGCTGAGGTTGCAGGTACACTTAACCATGCCGATTTTAAAGCATTACAGGATAAAATTGATACTGACCTTACCGGACTTGTTGCCTTTAAAAAAGCGCCTAAAGTTTTATTTATCTATGCCCGTGGTGCTAACATGCTTATGGTTAGCGGTACAGCCACACCTATTGATGGCATGATTCAACTGGCTGGCGGTGCTAATGCCGTTACCGGTTTTGCCGATTTTAAACCTCTTACGCCTGAAGCTGTTATTACAGCAAACCCTGATGTGATACTGATGTTTGAAAGCGGTGCGCAAAGCGTAAACGGTACTGATGGTGTACTTAAAATTCCGGGTGTTGACAAGACTAACGCCGGCAAAAACAAAAAAATAATTACTTTGGATGGCGGTTTGCTTACCAACTTTGGCACACGCACAGGCGAGGCTGCTAAAACGCTAAACCAGGAGCTTGCCAAGGATGCAAAATAGGCTTTCTTTATACCTGCTGTTCAGTTTTTTGCTGCTTGCCATGCTTGTAGTATGGTCTTTGTACAGCGGTGTATTTGTATTTGAAAAACATTCGTTCTTAGAAATATTCAGCGGATTAATTAATAACGATGGCAGCATAGACCCTTCAGAACGTTTTGTTTTGATGGATTTGCGCCTGCCGCGCATTGTTATGGCCATCCTTATCGGCAGTGCGCTGTCGGTATCGGGCACGTGTTTGCAGGGCATGTTCCGCAACCCGCTTGCCTCGCCCGATTTGCTGGGCATAACCGCAGGGGCATCATTGTTTGCTGCCATTACCATTGTTTTGGGCAGCTATATCAAGCCTTATATACCCGAGGCACTTCATTATTCGCTGCTAAGTATAATGGCGTTTGCCGGGGCACTTATTACCATGGTTTTGGTATACCGCATATCTACCCAAAACGGGCGCACTAATGTGGTTATGATGCTGCTTAGTGGCGTTGCCATAACGGCTATTGGCTTTGCAGTAATGGGGCTGCTTATTTATTTTGCAAAAGATGAAGAGCTGCGCGACCTTACGTTCTGGAACCTGGGCAGCCTTGCCGGCGCCACGTGGACTAAATGTGCCATCCTGGCCGTAGTTATTGTGTTGGCCTACAGCATGCTAATTAATAAGGGCAAGGCCCTTAATGCCATGATGCTGGGCGAACGCGATGCACAGCACCTGGGCATACCTGTTGAAAGGATAAAGAAACAAATTGTTATTTTAACCGCCCTTATGGTAGGTACAACAGTGGCATTTGCCGGTACCATAACTTTTGTAGGGCTTATAGTGCCTTATATATTGCGCCTTATTTTTAAGAGCAATTACCACTTGATTTTGCCGCTGGCGGCGGTATGGGGCAGCGTTTTGCTGCTTACTGCCGATACCATTAGCCGTACCATTGTCCCGCCCAGCGAAATACCCATAGGAGTACTCACAGCATTTATGGGCGCACCTATTTTTATGATTATCCTGATTAAGAACAGGAACCAAATGTAGACCAAAGCATGTTAGAAGCACAAAACATATCTTACGCGCACCGCAAGTTTAGCATACTCGAGGGTATCGATGTATCGGTAAAGCCGGGCGAGTTGCTTGTTATTGTGGGGCCTAACGGTGCAGGTAAGTCTACATTGCTTAGCGTGCTGGCTAACGAAATGGCCGCTGCAGATAATGACACCATTTACTTTAAAAAGAAAACCTTTAAAGAGTGGAATAATAAAGACCTTGCGCACAGCAAGGCTAAATTTTCGCAAAGCAACAGCTCTGATATACCACTGTCTGTTCAGGACGTGGTGCTTATGGGGCGTTACCCTTACTTTTCATCTATACCACAAAAGGCTGACTTTGATGCCGCCCTTACGGCTATGGAAGAAACGGATGTGGCTGCCTTAAAAGACCGCGACTACAACAGCCTTAGCGGTGGCGAAAAACAGCGTGTGCATTTAGCACGTGTTTTAGCACAGCTGGACAATGAAGTTGATAACAAGCTTGTTTTTCTTGACGAGCCCTTAAACAACCTTGATGTATTGCACCAGCACCGCATACTGCATACCATTAAAAAATTTACGCAGCGCGGCAATACTGCCGTTATGGTGCTGCATGATCTTAACCTTGCCGGCCAGTTTGCCGATACCGTAATGCTGCTTAAAAAAGGCCGCATTGTGGCTCATGATGTGCCGGGTGCGGTTTTTACGCGCGAAATCATCAGCCGGGTGTATAATTTTCCGTGCACTATATGTGCCAATCCGGTAAACCAGAACCCTTTAATTATTTTTGGAACTTAATTTTATTAGCATATGAGTACTATCACCAATTCACTAAAAGAGCAGTGGGACGCACTGAAAGCCGAAAACGCGCACCTGCGCATTCGTAACGCAGCAGAACAACTTGGCGTAAGCGAGGCCGAACTTCTTGCCACACAGGTAGGAGAGGAAGTTATTCGCCTTCGTCCGGAATTTGCAGCTATACTTACCGAGGTTGAAAGCCTGGGCAAAGTAATGGGCCTAACGCGTAATGACGAGTGTGTGCACGAGCGCAAAGGCGTTTACCTTAACCCTGACTTCAGCAGCCCGTTTGCCGGCCTGTTTGTGGGTGAAGATATTGATATGCGTATTTTTCTTTCGCACTGGGATAAGGCATTTGCCGTATCTGAAAAAGGCGAGCACGGCGACCGTAAAAGCCTTCAGTTTTTTGGGAAAGACGGCCTGGCCATCCATAAAATATACCTTACTGCCGATAGTAACACTGAGGCGTTTGACGCTTTGGTTCAAAAATATACATCAGACAACCAATCTACAGAAGAAGCAGTGGTTGCTGTTGCGTTAAACGCAGAAGAAAAAGCGGATGCTGATATTGATGTAGCCGGACTGCAGGAAGCATGGGTTACACTTAAAGATACGCATGCGTTTTTTGGTATGCTTAAAAAGTTTGGTGTTACCCGCACACAGGCACTTCGCCTTGCGCCTAACGAGCACCTTGCTAAAAAGTTAGAAAAAGAGGCTGTTGTTAAAATGCTTGAGGCTGCTGCCGAAACTAAAACACCTATTATGTGCTTTGTGGGCAACCGTGGCAACATACAAATACACACGGGGCGTGTGCGCAAAACCATGTGGCACAACCAGTGGTTTAACGTTATGGACCCTGATTTTAACCTGCACCTTGATACGGATAAAATTGCACAGATATGGGTAGTGCGTAAACCTACCGAAGACGGCGAGGTTACAGCTATTGAAGTGTTTAATGAGCTGGGCGAAATTATTGTGCAGTTTTTTGGCAAGCGCAAGCCGGGCATTCCTGAGTTGCAGGAGTGGAGGGAAATTGTTGCGGCGCTTTAATTACTAATAATTATTTCCGTTAATTATATTTAGTTTAGTGGAAACCGCTCCTGAAAAGGGGGCGGTTTTTTTATGTGTTCTTTTGCCTTGATGCAAAAGAACCAAAAAATCAAGGCTATAACTTCTATGCTACAAAATAGAAACTTTGGCTAAACGATTTGAAC
>JAZKDS010000365.1:0-2721 GCA_040387455.1 Bacteroidota bacterium | reverse complement strand
AACAAGTGATAATTAGTGTATAAAATACACCATTATTCCCGGTTGTCAATTTCTCCCCATTTTATACGCAGATCATTGATAATTTGTGTGCTGTTGTTTATTTCCTGTCGATACTTTTTCTGGTCCCTATCGCGATATTCTTTATATAATAGTTTATACAGTTTACACTCCTCAAAAATGATTTTTGCCTTTACATCGGCAATTTGTTTTTGCTTTTTGGGTAGGGTAAGTTGTTGTATTTGCTTGCCCACTTTATTCAGCGTGTCAATTCTGGGCAGGGCTTTGTAAACAAATAGCTTCATCATGGTATCGCGTTGGGTGTTGTAGTTGCCGTAAAAATCATTCTTTAACTCATCGGATAATTTTTTGGTTTTATCGCTCAACGCCTTTAGTTCGGTAAACTGGTATACCGGTGCCAGCCAAATGCATAAGGTTGTATATATAATAGTAATAGCTGCGGCGTAAATTGCGGTTAGCTTCTGTTTGTTATGGGTAAGCCCAAGATAGGCTATCTGCCCAAAAATATAGCCTGATATCAATCCGCCAAAGTGAGCTGCATGATCTACCTGGTTGTTGCCCTTAGGTAAAATGATATACCCTACAAAAATTGCAGTGCTAATCAATAAAGCCCGGCGTGCGCTTAGCTCATAAAATTTGGTACTCAATAATGCCAATAAAATACCAAACAGCCCAAATATAGCGCCCGAAGCCCCGGCCGCAACGCCCTGGTCTCGCCACACTACAGATGTAATACTGGCGCAGATGCCGGTAAGTAAGTACAGAAACAGGTAGGTCCACCGCCCTAATTTCCCCTCCAATAACGATCCGATGTAAATAAGCACCACCATATTACCGGCCAGATGCGTAAAGCTAAAATGCAAAAAGGTGTTGCTTATTAAGCGCCACACCTGCCCGTTAAGCACCTGCCTGCGGTTGCTAAAACCAAGCGATAGGTAAATATCTTCCAGGTGCTCATAAACATGCTCTGTACCGTGATGTGCTTGCGCCTTTATAGCGTACACCAGCATCATGGCTATAAAAAAAACGATAGTGAATATAAAAATGATAATATTACTTAACACTAAAATTGGTGTTATAAAATACCCGGGCTTAGGTGTAAAGGCCGACAGGAACCCCCGCAGCTTCTCTTTATAACCCATTGGCGGGTCGGCAAGGCTTACAAACTGATTGTCGGGGATGCTGTCAATTAGCTGCTGTGTGGTTTGTTGCAGGGTATCCTTTAGGTGATATTCAACATATTCAATTTCGCCGTTAAGCAGTAGTTCAAGGTTTTTGCTGTTTTTGCCGTAATCGTTAAACAAAAACTGGTAGCCAACACATTCGCTTTTTACTATGGCCTGGTTATTAATTATGCGCACAGAAACCTCTTCGGCGTATGACGCCCACGAGATAGGGGTATAGCCAATAATACCATCCCTGTCAAAATAGCTAATGCGCCAGCCCAGGTTGTTAAAGGCATGGTATAATAGGGTGAGGTAATGATCAGTGCTGTAATCGCCTAAATAGATGAGAACTGTTTTACGTGGTGATATGCCCCAGGCCATGTGTTATGTTTAGCGTTTAAATATAGTAAATGGGCGATACAAATGTTATTTTTAAAAATAAAGCAATGCAGGTTTTAGTTTGATGATTTAGACACATCTGATTTAATATTCCGTAATAATCCTGGGTATACCAATATACTTTACCGCACATATAATCAACTTTTTAACGCTTTTAAATATTTATTTAAAAATAACTTGCTAACTATTTGACAATTAAAGTAAAGTTTCTATCTTTGCCGTCCCTTAACGGGGGAATTTAATATGCCTTGAACGAAGCCCTACTGCTTCGATGGGCACAAACAACATAAAAAATGTCAGGAATAATTGGTAAAAAAGTAGGAATGACCAGCATTTTCGACGACTCAGGGAAAAACATCCCGTGCACAGTTATCGAAGCTGGCCCTTGCGTAGTAACACAAGTAAGGTCTGTTGAAACAGACGGTTATGCAGCTATACAGCTAGCATACGGCGAGAAAAAGGAGAAAAACACTTCTGCACCGCTTAAAGGCCATTTTGAAAAAGCCTCTACTACTCCAAAACGTAAACTTGTTGAATTTAAATCATTTGAAGATGCTAAAGCTCTTGGTGACACTGTTACCGTAGAGATTTTTGCTGAAGGTGATTTTGTTGACGTAGTTGGTACCTCAAAAGGTAAAGGTTTTCAGGGTGTAGTTAAGCGTCATGGTTTTGGTGGTGTAGGTATGCAAACTCACGGTCAGCACAACAGATTACGTGCTCCGGGTTCATTGGGTGCTTCATCTTGGCCGTCAAGAGTATTTAAAGGTATGCGTATGGCAGGCCAAATGGGTAATGAGCGTGTTAAAGTTCAAAACTTAGAGGTTTTGAAAGTTTATGCTGAGCAAAACCTTATTGTAGTTAAAGGTTCCATCCCAGGGGCTAAGGGTTCATTCGTTATAGTGGATAAATAAGATGGAAGTTAAAGTATTAAACGTAGCAGGTAAAGAAACAGGTGCCAAGGTGCAACTTCCTGAAGCTATATTCGGTATCCAGCCTAATGATCATGCTATCTACTTAGACGTTAAGCAATTTTTAGCTAACCAACGTCAAGGTACGCATAAATCAAAACAGCGTAACGAAATTGCAGGTTCAACCCGCAAATTATATAAACAAAAAGGTACAGGCGGTGCACGTGCCG
>JAZKDS010000364.1:8777-10921 GCA_040387455.1 Bacteroidota bacterium | reverse complement strand
CAATACCAGCGAGCTATTACTATCCTAACAGAAAACCAGGATAAACTGCTTAAACTGGCTGACATTCTTATTGA
This sequence comes from Bacteroidota bacterium, assembly GCA_040387455.1. Classification (GTDB taxonomy): domain Bacteria; phylum Bacteroidota; class Bacteroidia; order Flavobacteriales; family Flavobacteriaceae; genus Flavobacterium. The sequence goes on along the minus strand of JAZKDS010000364.1, from coordinate 10,847 downwards.
AAGAGAAGTTATTTTTAAAGATGACCTTGAAGATATTTTTGGTAGCCGTCCGTTTGAACAAAAAGGCAGTGAGGTAGTTACCGAAGCATAATTTCGATATTCATAAAATAAAGCAAAAATCTTAACGCAATTGCAATATTGCGTTAAGATTTTTTTATCTTTGGTTAGTACGTAATAAAAGAGGTTATATACAGGTATGAGCCTATTTAAAAAAATATTTGGCGCTACAGACGACGCAGCCGAAGATAAAAACCACGGAACAAGCCCATATTTACAGGATTCTGAATTACCTGTAGACGAATTGTTTATGGTTAATTTCAAGAAAAATGGGGGTAAATTCCTGTATTGTGATAACATAGGTGAAGTGCATGAGCAGTTTTTAAATGTGCTGGAAGAAAATGATTGGTTTGAGTGCGAAGCAATATGCTTTGAACCCAAATTGTATAGCCTTCTTGACGAAAACATGCTAAATCACGAAAAGCCTCAAAATCCTAAATTTATTCTGGCCACTTGCGAAAGCCTTGTATCAGATGAAGGTTCAATATTGTTTTCATCTAACCAGATAAAACAAAATAAGCCAAATGAATTGCCAGATAACATGGTAATTTATGCTACAACAAGCCAGATACTGGCTAATAAAAGCGAATGTCTTAAGCAAATCAAGAAAAAGTACGATAAGGCCTACCCTACTAACATAACCGCAATCAAGTATTTTGAAAAAGCAAAAGAAGAAGACTTTCTTCATTATGGCAGTGTAGCTAAAAACCTGTATCTATTGCTTTTAGAAGACCTGTAAATATGAATGAAAGTATTACACGGGCGCTCTCGGGCATAGTTTATATTGTATTACTCTTAGCTGCAACCTATTTTAGCGAATTAACCTTTGTTGCGCTATTTGGTATATTTCTTTTAATTGCTACCCTCGAGTTTTGTCGCCTGGCACATTTACCTAAAACAGGGCCGTTAATTATGGCTGTAGCAGGTTTTTTTCTTTTCGGTTTTTTTATAAATAATGACATTTACACTAACCTGCTTATTAATGCTGCAGGCCTTGTTATAAGCATTAGCCTTTTAGGTGAATTATTCCGTAAAGAAACACTGGTTTCTAAAGATAATATGGCAAAACAGGCACGCCTTATAGGCTATGTTATTATTCCGTTTATACTCATCATCAAATTACCATTTTTAACTAACGAATATCGCCCGTTTATAATAATAGGTATGTTTGTACTTATTTGGGCTAACGATACCTTTGCCTACATTGTAGGTAAAACCATTGGCAAACACAAGCTTTTTGAGCGCATATCGCCTAAAAAAACCGTAGAAGGCTTTGTAGGCGGTATGATATTTACCGTTGCTGGCGCCTATTTTTTAGGCAAAAGCCCATACTTTACCATACTATCACCATGGCAATGGATGGCCTTTGCTGCCATACTGGTAGTTTTCGGCACACTGGGCGACCTGGTAGAGAGCAAACTAAAGCGCACCGCAGGAGTTAAAGACAGCGGAAAAATTATGCCTGGGCACGGTGGCATTTTAGACCGCCTTGACAGCATACTATTTGCAATACCTTTCATATTTTTGTATTACCAAATCATACACTATGTTTCATAAAGAAGGTTCTAAAATTATCCTGGGTGCCCTTGCGGTAACCGTAGCAGTACTAATTCTGTCAGATCAGTTCATGACAAATCGTTGGCTTGTAATGGCTATACAACTTGTAACACTGTTTTTCCTGATATTAATACTACAGTTTTTCCGTAACCCAAAACGTCCGGTTACAGCTACAGACCATAATATTATTGCACCGGTAGACGGCAAAGTTGTGGTTATAGAAGAAGTATATGAACCTGAGTACTTTAAAGATAAGCGTCTTCAGGTGTCTATTTTTATGTCGCCTATAAACGTGCACGTAACCCGATATGCGGTTAACGGACTTATAAAATTCAGCAAATATCATGCTGGCAAATATCTTGTAGCATGGCACCCTAAAGCCAGCGAAGAAAATGAGCGTACTACCGTTGTTATAGAAAACAACCTTTTTGGCGAAATATTATACCGCCAAATTGC
>JAZKDS010000364.1:6614-8767 GCA_040387455.1 Bacteroidota bacterium | reverse complement strand
CGAAGAAGGCATGCAGGTAGTTCAGGGTACTGATGCCGGCTTTATAAAATTTGGTTCAAGAGTAGATTTATATTTGCCCTTAGGTACACAAGTAAATGTTACACTAAACCAAAAGGCCATTGGCGGCAAAACCATTATTGCAACTAAAGCATAAATGAACGAAAAAGATTTAGATACCCTCTTTAATGAGGCTTTTGAAAAAGCATCTAACATGACAGAGGCTTTGCCGCAGGATGTTATGTTGCGCATTTATGCTTATTACAAACAAGCTACAGGTGGTGTGGCAGATGCCGCACATCATTCTGCATTTAACCTGCGCGAAGCTTTTAAACTAAACGCATGGATGCAGGTAAGGCACCTTTCGCCAGATGAGGCAAAAACCCTTTATATTGAAATTATTAATTCACTACTAAAATAAAGTACTATTATGAAAAGAGTAAAAATTTTCGCTTCAGCACTTATAGTAATGGCTGCATTGCAGTCTTGTAAAGATAAAAACAACCTTGAAGAAGTAGTGGCTACACCAGAAGCAGCTACAAAAGAGGAAACTAAAGCCCCTATGGGCAATCCCGATGACGTAACGGCTGAGGATACAGCTGCACCTTTTCAGGTAGCAAAATTAGGTTATGCTTATAATGCACTTGAGCCTAATATAGATGCACGCACTATGGAAATACACTATAGCAAGCACTATAAAAAATATACTGATGAGCTTAATAAAGCCGTTAAGGGCACACCTTTAGAAACACAAACCATTGAGCAGATATTAGCCAAGCTTGACCCTAATAACAAGCCTGTGCGCAATAATGGAGGTGGCTATTATAACCACACTATGTTTTGGGAAGTTATGGCTCCAAATGGCAGCAAAACACCTACAGGTGCTTTAGCAGAAGCTATCAATAAAGATTTTGGCAGCTTTGAAGCCTTTAAAACTCAGTTTACAGAGGCGGCAACCAAGCAATTTGGTTCAGGATGGGCATGGCTTGTAACAGATGCATCGGGTAAATTAGTTGTGGGCAGTACTGCTAACCAGGATAACCCACTTATGCCGGGTGCCGGTATTGCCGGTAAGCCCGTATTAGCCCTTGATGTTTGGGAACATGCTTACTACCTGAACTACCAAAACAAAAGGCCTGATTATATCACAAATTTTTTCAACGTGATAAACTGGGATGTTGTCGCTAAAAAATTTGAAGCCGCAAAAGCTGTAAAATAAATATAATGCATATTGCAAAAGAATCCGCCCAATGTGGCGGTTTTTTTATTTTATAACAATATGCTGTAGCAATAGCCTTAAAATTCTGATTACTAATTTTGTTCTTCTCAAAAAAAAGCAGATTTTTACGAAACCTAAATAAAACAATACAAATGAAATACCTATATGCATTGCCCCTTGTGCTGCTTTTGCTTACTTCTTGCAAGGATGAAAAAAATGAAGCTGAAGAACAAGCAATTGATCATACAAAAACCGACTGGGCAATTTATAAACTAAACGGCAAAGTAAAAAGCTTTTCAGAAAAATCATACACCTACACCTCGGGCGTAAAAGGAACTTTTGGCAATGAAAACCAAAAACTGGATATCGATATAGCGTTTAACAGCAGGGGTATGCAGTTATCCGAGAAAAAATATAATGGCGCAGGCATAGCTGAAGAAAACACTTTTGACGGCAAAAAAAATCTTTTAAAAACAGTTCAGTATATAAATGGCAAGCCCGGCATTATTACTCAATACAGCCGCGATAAAAGAGGCAACGTTACTTCCATTATCCGCCGAGACAAGTCTAATGCACAGATTGACCGTGTAGAAATGAAATTTGAGGGTAAGAATATGGTTGAAAAAACCACGTATAACAATCAGGACCACCCCATTGATATGAATACTTATGCTTATGATAAAAAGGGCAACATGACTGGCGAAAGTGTATTTATGGGTACGCAGAGCGCAAAAGTAAGAGCAACTTATGAGTATGATGAAAAAGGCCACAAAACAGGAGAAATACGTTATACAGAAGATAAGATTACAGATAAAACAGCCTATGTTTATGATAACGAAAAGCTTATAAGCAAAAAGACTACAGATGGCAATGGCATAATAGAATTTAGCGAAAATAGCACTTATGATAAAGACGGTAATCTTACAAATTATTTTAG
>JAZKDS010000364.1:5862-6571 GCA_040387455.1 Bacteroidota bacterium | reverse complement strand
AAGCTGTCTAACTCGCGTATTGAGGAAAACTACACCTATGACAGTAATAAAAATATGCTATCGTTTTTAGTAAAGGAAAACGACAAGCCTGTTTTAAAAACACTGTACACCTATGATAATAACAATAATTTAATTTCTGTTATTTCTACAGACGGAGCTGGTAAATTACTTGATAAACGCAGTTATACCTACCAGTATGACGAAAACAACAACTGGACTAAAAAAACTGTTGACATAAAGGGCGAACCTGCCTTTATTGTAGAACGTGCCTATACCTATTATTAAACAATGGCAAAGCCATAAATAAAAAGAGTCTGCTAATTAGCAGACTCTTTTTATTTATAAGAAAGTAAATCTATTTTAATCCGGCAAGGGCCTGCTCCAGCGTTGCAATTTTCGCCAGTGCATCAGCTTCTTTCTGACGTTCCATTGCTACAACTTTTTCCGGGGCACTACCTACAAACTTTTCATTGCTTAGTTTTGCCTGTACTGATTTAAGGAAACCACGATTGTATTTTAGTTCCTCCTCAAGCTTGGCTATTTCTTCTTCAACATTTACCGCTCCGGTTACCGGCACAAAATATTCGTTGCTCCTGGCGCGGAAGGTAAGCGCTCCGCCTACTTTCTCGGTTACATATTCTAAAGCCGAAACATTACCCAGTTTATTTATGATACTATCAAACGTAGTGTTGGCATTTTCGTTATTCAC
>JAZKDS010000364.1:3932-5852 GCA_040387455.1 Bacteroidota bacterium | reverse complement strand
CTTAAGCTCAATAGTATCCTTAAACGGAATATTCTTGTCTTTACGAATGGTACGTATACCGGCAATAACTTCAGCTGCAAGATCAAACTCTGCCAATAGCTGCTCATCAACCGGTTTAGCCTCCGGCCATGTACTTACTATAAGTGCCTCTTCGGTGGTCCTTTCGGCAATATGTTGCCATATTTCCTCTGTAAGGAATGGCATAAACGGATGCAATAACTTAAGGTTAGCCTCCAGCATTTCGATAGCTTTAGCAAACGTAGCGCTATCTATAGGCTGCTGGTAGCCCGGTTTAATCATTTCAAGGAACCATGAGCAAAAGTCATCCCAAACAAGCTTATAAATAGCCATAAGGGCATCACTAATACGGTATTTTTCGAAATGGTCTTCAATCTCAACAAGCGTTTTATTAAGGCGTGTTTCATACCATGCGATAGCTTTTTTTGCATAATCAGGCTGCTCAATATCGGCTACCTCCCACCCTTTTATCAGGCGGAAAGCATTCCATATTTTATTGGTAAAGCCTTTACCCTGGTTGCACAGCTCTTCATCAAACATAATGTCGTTACCCGCACTGGCACTCAGCAACAGGCCTACACGCACACCATCGGCACCAAATTTTTCAATAAGGTCAAGCGGATCTGGCGAGTTACCTAACGATTTGCTCATCTTGCGGCGTTGGTTATCTCTAACCAATCCGGTAAGGTAAACATTGGTAAATGGTTTTTCGCCGGCATATTCATAACCGGCAATAATCATACGGGCCACCCAAAAGAATAGGATATCCGGACCGGTAACCAAATCGTTTGTTGGGTAATAATATTTAAAATCTTCGCTTTCAGGGTTAAGTACGCCACCAAAAACAGCCATAGGCCACAGCCATGAGCTAAACCATGTATCAAGAGCATCGGCATCCTGCCTTAAATCATTTACTGTAAGACCAATATTACCCGTTTTTTCTTGGGCTAAAGCCAAAGCAGCTTCAGGAGTTTCGGCTACAACAAAATCTTCTTTACCATCGCCAAAGTAGTACGCCGGTATTTGCTGCCCCCACCATAACTGGCGTGAAATGTTCCAGTCCCTGATGTTTTCCATCCAATGGCGGTAGGTATTATTAAACCTGTTAGGATATAACTTTACTTCATCACTCTCAAGCACGGCTTTAATAGCAGGCTTGGCCAGGTCTTCCATTTTTAGGAACCACTGGTCGCTAAGCCTTGGCTCAATAACCGCTTTTGTCCTTTCAGATGTGCCCACTTTATTAAGGTGGTTTTCTATCTTCTCTAGATCGCCATTGGCTTTAAGCTCTTCGGCAATTTCATCGCGCACTGCAAAACGGTCTTTACCTTCATAATGAAGTCCAAAACTGTTAAGTGAAGCGTCTTCGTTAAAAATATCTATTATCTCAAGGTTGTGCTTTGTGCCCAGTTCCTTATCATTAACATCGTGTGCAGGTGTAACTTTAAGCGCACCGGTACCAAATTCCATATCTACATACTCATCAAAAATAATAGGTATAATACGGTTTGCAATAGGTACAATGGCGTTTTTGCCCTTAAGGCGGGTATAGCGTTCATCCTTAGGGTTAACACAAATAGCGGTATCGCCTAATATGGTTTCGGGCCTTGTTGTAGCTACCGTTATATAATCGTTAGTCCCTTCAATCTTATACTTAAGATGATACAGTTTGCCTTGGCGCTCTTCATATATAACCTCTTCATCACTTAAGGTAGTCTTAGCCTCCGGATCCCAATTTACCATACGGTAACCACGATAAATAAGCCCTTTATTATAAAGGTCAACAAACGATTTTATAACCGAAGCACTCATATCTGGATCCATAGTAAACTTGGTACGCTCCCAGTCGCATGATGCTCCCAGTTTTTTAAGCTGGTCAAGTATTACACCTCCATATTTATC
>JAZKDS010000364.1:3176-3922 GCA_040387455.1 Bacteroidota bacterium | reverse complement strand
GTCCATTCCCAGGCATGTTTTAAAAACTGCTCACGGGTTAGGTCGGCCTTGTTAATGCCTTCGGCCTTAAGCTTGGCAACTACCTTAGCCTCTGTGGCAATACTGGCGTGGTCTGTACCAGGTACCCAGCAGGCATTAAAGCCTTTTAGGCGTGCACGGCGAATAAGCACGTCCTGAATGGTATTATTAAGCATGTGCCCCATGTGCAGCACCCCTGTTACATTAGGTGGCGGAATCACGATGGTATATGGTGTACGCTCATCTGGCTCAGAATGAAAATAGTTATTCTTCATCCAATACTCATACCATTTAGCTTCTACTGCTTTGGCGTCAAATTGTGCTGGGATTGTCATATCGTTATCGGCTCTAAATAATTTCCAAAAAATTTGGTGTGATTTTTGTAAAATAGTATGCAAAAGTAACTATATAAGTACAATTTAAAAAAAATCAGGCACCTATATTTGATGTTTAATTTAAACTGATTACTTTTACTCTTAACAAATATTTTTAACAATGAAAAGAATTTTAGGCTTAGTAGCGTTTATGGTTATCAGCGCGGCGTCTTACGCACAATCTGGCGCTAAGATTGAATTTAAAAGTGAAACCATTGACTACGGAACAATTTCTAAGGAAGATGACAACGGGTTAAGGGTATTTGAGTTTACCAACACCGGCGATACCGACCTTGTAATAAGCGATGTAAAATCTTCATGCGGATGTACAGTACCTACCAAACCAAAAGATCC
>JAZKDS010000364.1:0-3156 GCA_040387455.1 Bacteroidota bacterium | reverse complement strand
AGCACCGGTAAAATTGAAGTAAAATATAACATGAACCCCGGCCCAATTCGTAAAACCATTACAGTAACAAGTAATGCTACAAATGTGCCAGGCGGTGTAGTAGCCTTAAAAATTAAAGGCGATGTGGTTAAAAAAGAAGAGGTAAACATCCTCCAGAAAAAGAAAACATTACCCGAAAATTAATTTAAAGCCCTGCATTGCGGGGCTTTTTTTATTGGGTGTCTCGTCCTGTAAAAATTTGTGCAATTAATATTTTCTTTATTCACCGCAAGATGAAAACCTTGTGCTCTTCTATATATCTCTGTAAGATTACAATAATCCGAAGGAATTAGTTACTTCATAAAGTATTAAATCTCTAAAAAAAATCGCAAATTTGCGTTCCAAACAACATAAAAAATATTGTAATGCCAAAAGTATCAAATAAAGGCACCAAAATGCCTGAGTCTCCGATAAGAAAACTGGTTCCTTATGCAGAGAAAGCTAAAAAACAAGGCAATAAGGTATACCACCTTAATATAGGTCAACCCGATATTAAAACCCCTGAAGTTGCCCTTGAGGCCATCAAAAACAGTCATATAGAAATTCTTGAATATAGCCACTCAGCTGGTTTTGAAAGCTACCGTACTAAGTTGGCAGCTTACTATCAAACGCAAGGATTGCCGATAGAGACGGCCGATATCATTATTACAACAGGCGGATCTGAAGCATTGCTTTTTGCCCTTGGCAGCACTATGGATGTAGGCGACGAAATTATCATCCCTGAGCCGTTTTATGCTAACTATAATGGATTTTCGGTAGCATCGGGTGTAAAAGTTGTTCCCGTAATTTCTACTATAGACGAGGGTTTTGCCCTGCCTCCTATTGCCGATTTTGAAAAGCTTATTACGCCTAAAACAAAGGCAATACTTATATGCAACCCCGGTAATCCAACAGGATACTTATATACACAGGATGAAATAAACCAGCTGGCCGAACTTGTTAAAAAGTACGACCTCTTCCTGATTGCAGACGAAGTATACCGCGAATTTACTTATGACGGCGACAAGCACTATTCGGTTATGAATATATCCGGCATAGAACAAAACGCTATAATGATAGACTCTGTTTCTAAACGTTACAGCATGTGTGGAGCCCGTATAGGCTGCATAGTTTCTAAAAACAAAGAACTTATGGCAACTGCCATGAAGTTTGCACAGGCGCGCCTTAGCCCACCTACATTTGAGCAAATTGCCAGTGAAGCAGCCCTTGAAACTCCGCAAAGCTATTTTGACGAGGTTATCACTGAATATAAAGAGCGTCGTAATACACTTGTAGCCGAACTTAATAAAATTGAAGGTGTAAAAGTAGCCGTACCTAAAGGTGCATTTTATTGCATTGCAAAACTGCCGGTAGATAATGCCGACAAGTTTGCACAATGGCTTTTAGAAAGTTTTAGCGATAACGCCGAAACTGTAATGGTAGCTCCGGCAGCCGGCTTCTACTCAACACCTAATGTAGGCCTTGATGAAATACGCATTGCATACGTTCTTAAAAAAGAAGACCTTATTCGTTCTGTAGCCATACTTAAAAAAGCTTTAGAGGAGTATAATAAATAACAGTTATTATATATATAAAAGCCTCACTGCAAAGGAGGGCACTGAAAAAGTCCCTAATGTAAAAAGGAGTGTAAACATTATTGTTTACACTCCTTTTTTTGTATCTTACTGTAAGATTATTAACAACTTGACATGTTATTACGGCAGCAAAAAATTCAATTAAGCGCATACTATGATTTGTATGACTTAATTATACCAAAAGATAATCTTCTTAGGAAAATTAACGAATTGATAGACTTTGCTTTTATCTACGATGAGTTGGTAAATAAGTACTGTTCTAATAACGGACGCAACGCAGAAAACCCTGTGCGTATGTTTAAGTATTTATTGTTGAAGACTATTCATGACATTTCAGATGTTGATGTGGTGGAGCGTTCCCGTTTCGATATGTCGTTCAAGTATTTCCTTGGAATGTCTCCGGATGAAGGTGTAATCAATGCGAGTTCCCTGACCAAATTTAGAAAGTTACGTTTGAAAGATGCTGATTTGGAATCTTCTGATAGCTAAAACAGTGTCGATAGCGATTGAAAAAGGTATTATCCGTTCCAAATCCATTATAGTCGATGCTACACATTCTGGGTCGCGGTCAAATCCATTTTCGGCGGTTCAGGAATTAAAGGAACGTTCCAAAATACTACGCAAAGCTGTTTACACCATTGATAAAGACTGGAAAAGCCGGATGCCTGAAAAAAATGAAGGTGACGATTTACAAAAAGAGATTGCCTATTGTAAAGAACTTGAAAAGCGTATTGAATCCGATCAAACCCTGAGCCTAATCCCTGTGGTCAAAGAGAAATTAAACCTCTTGAAGGAAACTGTGGAAGACACTCAGGATAACCTTCTCTTTTCTAAAGATACCGATGCTAAAACCGGTCATAAATCAGCCGTGAGTTCCTTCTTTGGGTATAAAACACATATTGCGATGACTGAAGAGCGCATCATCACGGCAGCGGTAGTGACTTCGGGAGAAAAAGGCGACGGGCCGGAGTTACCAAAACTTTTGCAGATTAGCCCGCAAAACGGAATACAGGTCGATACCATTATTGGGGATGCTGCTTACTCAGGCAAAGATAACCTGGTATTGACTCAGGGTCAGGATATAAAAGTTGTGGCACGGTTAAACCCTGCTATTACCCAGGGATGTAGAAAGCAGGAAGACAAGTTTGATTACAACAAAGATGCCGACAGGTTTGTATGTCCGGCAGGCCATCTGGCAATACGGAAAGCAAAACAGAGAAAGAAGGACATGGCAACAAATCAAGTCCATACCTATCATTTTGATGTAGAAAAATGTAAGTCCTGCCCTTTAAATGATGGTTGTTACAAGCCGGGATCAAAAACCAAGACCTATTCTGTAAGTATAAAATCAAACATGCATCAGGATCAAATGGCTTTTCAGGAAACCGAGTATTACAAAGAAAAGGCGAAACACCGCTACAAGATAGAAGCTAAAAATAACGAATTGAAAAATGTCCACGGCTATGCGCGTGCCAATTCATATGGGATTGAAAATATGGAAATGCAAGGTGCTATGGCCATATTCACAGTAAACTTGAAAAGA
>JAZKDS010000363.1:4468-9027 GCA_040387455.1 Bacteroidota bacterium | reverse complement strand
TGGAAGACCTTGAGAGCCCTCCGGAAGACTTATCTGTACAAGGGCGCGACCTTTTAACCGGTAAGCCCAAGCAGGTAGATGTAAGCTACCGCGAAATTGCCAAAGCGCTTGATAAATCAATACAGCGTATAGAAGATGCGGTAATGGAAACCCTGAGCCAGACACCTCCTGAACTTGCTGCCGATATTTATAACACGGGTATTTACCTGGCCGGCGGCGGTAGTATGTTAAGGGGCCTTGACAAAAGGATTTCGCAAAAGACTGACCTGCCCGTTTACATTGCCGAAGACCCATTGAGGGCCGTTGTGCGCGGCACAGGAATGGCACTAAAAAACATACCAAAATACAGGAGCATCCTTATAAAATAACGAGTTAGCAAATGCAGCAAATAATAAATTTTTTATATAAAAACAGTATATTCTTACTGTTTTTGCTGCTTTTGGGCATATCGTTAACGTTTACCATACAGTCGCATTCTTACCACCGCAGCAGGGCAGTAACATCGGCTAATGCCGTTAGTGGTTATGTGTATGAGCAAATAAACAACGTAGAGTCCTATTTTAGCCTGCGCGAGCAAAATGAGGCACTTGCCTATCAAAATGCCCGCCTGCAAAGCCTGTTGTATAACACTCAGGATACTGCAAACAGGCCACCTGTAAATATAGATGCCGCCTTTACAGATTATAAGGTTATACAAAGCAAGGTTATTGCTAATGCCTACAGCAGGCAGGAAAACTACTTTACCATAAAAAGCGGTTACAAAGCCGGTGTACGAAAAGATATGGGGGTAGTAAGCAGCCTGGGCGTTGTGGGGTATATAGAGCAAACATCAGAAAATTACTCTACCGTAATAAGCGTGCTGAACAAAAAATTCAGGCTGGGCGCCAAGATCAAAAAAAACAACCACTTTGGTACACTTACCTGGAACGGGCAAAATGCCGGGTATGCACAACTTACAGATGTGCCAAGGCTTGCCACAGTTAATATAGGCGACACCATTGTTACCGGTGCCGAGAGTACCATCTTCCCGGAAAATATACCTATAGGCACCATACACAAAGTATATCAGGACAAAGTAACCAATTACTTTACGCTGGATGTAAGGCTGTTTAATGATATGACAAGCCTTAACTATGTGTATATTGTAGAGAACAAGCACCGCGAAGAAATAATACAGCTACAGGAAGCTACCACACCTGCACCAAAATAAAATGAACAGTACGGTATTAGTAAACATATTCAGGTTTATAGGATTGCTGGCATTACAGGTGGTTGTGTTTAACCGCCTTAACATGTTTGGCTACCTTAACCCCTACCCATACATTTTATTTATAATGCTGTTTCCGGTAAACGGCAACAGGGCAGCTTTACTGGTAAGCGCCTTTGTACTGGGCCTGTGTGTAGATATGTTTGCCGATACAAGCGGCCCGCATGCAGCAGCCAGCGTAGTACTGGCCTACTTAAGGCGTCCGTTTTTTAAACTTACTTTTGGTATCAGCTTTGAATACCAAACTATAAAAATAAACGACAGGCTATCGCCAGAGCGTTTTTCTTTTATACTTATATGTATTGTAGCACACCATTTAATTTTGTACCTTTTGGAGGCATTTGATTTAGGCCTTCTATTCAGTACACTATTAACCACGTTATACAGTACAATATTTACATTTATAATAAGCATTATTATTATATACCTTATTAAGCCTGCTAAAGAATGAGAAAGACATTGCTGCCCATACTTATTGTTGCTGCAACCTTACTAATTGTGGCACGGCTTTTTTATTTACAGATTCTTGATGACTCTTACATCAAAAAATCTGACAACAACGCCATCAAAATAAAATATCAATATCCGGAACGGGGCTATATTTATGACCGTACCGGCAAACTGCTTGTGGCAAATCAGCCTTCTTATGATATTATGGTTACGCCAAAAGAGGTAGATAAAAACATTGATGTTGAAGATTTGTGCCGCCTGCTTAATGTAGACCGCGCCTATTATGATAAGCGCATGGAAAAGGCCAATATATACAGCCCGCGCCTGCCCTCTATCTTTTTACCGCAGCTTAGCAAAAAAGAGTTTGCCGCCTTTCAGGAAAAAATACGCCGTTTTAAAGGCTTTGACATCGTTAAGCGTTCGCTGCGCGATTACCAGGTAAGTATCGCATCTAATGTATTTGGCTATATACAACAGGTAAATGATGCCATTATACAAAAACACCCGTATTACAAAAGTGGCGACCTTATAGGCAAGCAGGGTGTAGAAGAAATATACGAAGAGATACTGCGCGGCATTAAAGGCGTAAAATATGTACAAAAAGACCGTTTTAACCGCGAGATAGGCTCGTTTAAAAATGGCATTTATGACACTATAGCCGTTCAGGGCAAAGACATTACACTTTCGCTTGATTTAGAATTACAAAAATATGGCGAGGCCCTGATGTTTGAAAAACGTGGCGGCATTGTGGCTATTGAACCCAGCACCGGCGAAATACTGGCACTGGTAACAGCTCCTACTTATGACCCTGCACTTTTAGTGGGGCGCGACCGCTCTAAAAACTACCAGATGCTGGAAAATGACAGCATTGGCATACCGCTTTTTGACCGTGGCCTTTTGGCAGAATACCCTCCAGGGTCGCCCTTTAAAATAATGACCGGCCTAGTGGGCCTTCAGGAAGAGGTTATAGATGAAAATACCGTATTTATGTGTCACCACGGCTTTAGCTATGGGCGCGGCGCGTTTATGAAGTGTCACGGCTCTGGCCCGCATACGCTTAATAACGGCATATACAACTCGTGTAATGCTTATTTTGGCAATGTATTTAAGCTTACCATAGATAAATATCCTAAGCCGGAGCAGGGCGTTAACGCCTGGAGCAGCCACATGCAAAGCTTTGGCCTGGGCAACTTTTTAGGCTATGACCTTCCGCCGGGGCGCAAAGGACTGATACCTACCGCTAAGTTTTATAAACGCTTTTATCCTAACGGCGGCTGGAGAAGCAGCACCATCATATCTAACTCCATAGGCCAGGGCGAGGTGAAAATGACCCCCATACAGCTGGCAAACATGATGGCCACTGTAGCTAACAAAGGATATTACTATACGCCTCACATGATTAAAAAAATTGAGGGGGGCACCATTGATAAGAAATTTACCGAAAAGCACTATACTACTGTAGACAAGCAATATTTTCCGCCGGTTATACAGGGACTTTTTGACGTGTATAACTTTGGTACGGCAAAACACCTGCGCGTAGACGGTATAGATATTTGCGGAAAAACCGGTACTGCGGAAAACTTTGCGAAAATAAACGGTGTGCGCACACAACTTGATGACCACTCTATATTTGTGGCTTTTGCACCTAAGGATAACCCTAAAATTGCCATTGCCGTATTTATAGAAAACGGTTACTGGGGTGCACGGTGGGCAGGCCCTATTGCCAGCCTGATGATTGAAAAATACCTTAAAGGCACTATAAGCCGTAAAGACCTTGAAGTAAGGATGCTTAACAACGGCCTTAAAACAACCTACGATAAATATATAAGCGGGCAGCCATTTAGCATTAACCACTAATGAAGAACCAAAGCGTAACAAATAGCGTAGACTGGATAACCATACTACTATATATTGTATTGGCATGTATGGGATGGATGACTATTTATTCGGCATCGCTGCCTAATGAAGAGACTTCTTTTTTTGATTTGGGTCAGGTATATGGCAAGCAGATACTTTTTATGGTGGGCAGTATTCCGCTTATTATAGTAGTACTCTCTATAGATGCCAAGATTTTTGATAAATATGCCTTTATATTTTATGGTGGTGCCATGCTGCTACTGGCAGGACTTTTTGTACTGGGCACATCGCATAAGGGACAAACAAACTGGTACTCTTTTGCCGGTTTTAGCCTTCAGCCCTCTGAGTTTGCCAAAATTGCCACGGCACTGGTATTAAGTAAATACCTGAGCGATGTACAAATAAACCTGCAAAAAATAAACCACCAGCTTATAGCTTTTGCCATTATTTTTGCACCGGTAATGCTTATTATGATGCAGCCCGATGCGGGTAGTGCCATGATATTTATGTCGCTGATATTTGTATTGTACCGCGAGGGGTTGCCAGGTGGCTATATCATCATGGGCTTTTCTGCGATAGCGCTTTTTTTACTGGCATTACTGGTAAACCCTATATTTTTAATTATCATTATAATTGTAGCGCTTATACTACATTACCTTGCAGCAAAGCGCATTAACCGCAACCCTATTGTTTACAGCATGGTGCTTGTAGGGGCTGTTGCGTTTGTACTATCGGTAAACTATGTATTTGAGAACGTGCTGGAAGAACACCAAAAAGACCGTATTAATGTGCTTTTTGGCAAAGAGGTAGATTTAAAAGCCGAGGGCTATAACCTTAACCAGGCGCAAATTGCCATTGGCTCCGGCGGATGGTTAGGCAAAGGCTACTTGGAAGGCACACAGACAAAAGGGGGCTTTGTACCCGAGCAGCACACCGACTACATTTTTACCACCGTGGGCGAAGAGTGGGGTTTTATAGGCTCTAT
>JAZKDS010000363.1:0-4458 GCA_040387455.1 Bacteroidota bacterium | reverse complement strand
TCTATAGTTGTAATTGTTGTATTTATAACGCTGATACTACGCCTGGTTTACTTAGCCGAACGGCAAAAATCTAAATTCAGCCGTACGTATGGGTATTGCGTAGCGGCCATTTTATTCATGCACTTTTTTGTGAATATCTCCATGCTCATCAGGCTGTTCCCTACTGTGGGTGTACCGCTACCCTTCTTTTCTTACGGTGGGTCAAGCTTCTGGGCGTTTACACTGCTGCTGTTTATCTTTATCAAACTGGATGCGAATAGGGTAAATGAGTGGTAGGCGGCTTGCTTAGAAGTTTAAGTACAACGGCAAGGAGCTGCGGGACGAGCTGGGGCTTAACATGTACGATTTTGGCGCACGTAATTATGACCCAGCCATAGGCCGATGGATGAATATTGACCCTTTGGCGGAGAAATATGATAGGTTCACCATATACCTATGCGGTTAATAATCCAGTGTTTTTTATTGATCCTGATGGAATGGATATCGAATGGGCGAGTTGGAAAGACATACAAAATGATGCAATACTGAGCAAACAATTTTCATCTAGGAAAGATTATAGGCAGGCAAGGTGGGAATTAAAAAAACAGTTTAATCAAACTATAAAAAATTCCGATACCGCTGCTCAAATTTATAATGATTTGGAAAATGACAGTGCTACACATAAAATTTTTGCTACAAAATCTACTGGTGGCAGTACAAAAAAACAGAATCAGGAGGCACTGATATTAGAATCGGGATAGGTAATGGTACAGACGATTATTTAAATGGTGTTACTAGTAATGAAGCAAATATTCAAGTTCAAATTGGACATGAAGGAGGTCATGCATGGGCTAAAATGAATGGTACTGAACAAGAACTAAAATCTTTAGATATGGAAAATGCTAGTGCGCTAGAGGTTAGTGTTTATAACAAATCGTTAGAATCAAGAGAAAGATTTGCATCACATGTTGAAAATATGGTAAGAGGAGAATTGATAAATAATGGGTTTAAGAACATGAATCTATCCACAGAATATTCTTCTAGAAAAGCGATATTCACTAGTGGAACAATTTTTAAAGTTACTTATGAAATAACGACTTATAAACTATTAGAAAATAACCCTTATAATGCTGCGGGCTATTTTAATAAATCATATAACTTACCAATTATTAAAAAATGAAGATGACAATTTTAACCGCGATAATATTGATCTTATATAGTTGTAAAAGTCCTGTAGTTGATAAGCATATAGAATGTAAGATTTCTGAAACTACAGATATGATAGAGTTTAATAAATTATATTCTAATATAGATACAACAAATGTATTTAAAAAAGAGATAAGTGAATTAGATAATATATCGACAGGTATTATTTTATTTAAATTTACTGATAATCTAAATTATGTTAAAACTACGCTGATAAAAAAAAATAGTAATGTTTTCGAGTGTATAAATGGCGCATCTTTAACAAAAAAAACAACTACACTAAATGAGAAAGATATTGACTCCATAGAGATGTTAATAAAATCGATTGATAAGATGTATTATTTTGAACAATGTGATGATTATATTTCAAATAATGATTTTTTTCTTTTAATTATAAAAAATGATAATGAAATTGTTACTAAATACTTATCACATGGTAATGTGTTTTTCGAAAAAAGCTCTGTCAATAATAATTTAAATTCTGTTAAGGAAATTTTAGAAATTACTTACAGGAATTCCTTTAATTGAATAAGAGGAATGTATCAGATTAGGTGCTGACCACATTTTAGCTTTAAATTGCTTGCAAATAGATGTAATTTTAATTTTAGACGGATAATTTAAAACAGCCTTCGGGCTGTTTTTTGTGTTTAAGAATAATAAGCCTTTTTAGCTCTTCAATATAGCTTTTAAAACCCACCGCAACCCTATAAATACTAGAACTATCAAAGCAACAACACCCTGTAGTATCGCTCCAATTAACCTAAGGTCATTACTTAGCGATAAGGTGCATGGCGCCTTTGATGGTTATCTACGCCAGTCATAAACTTGCTGGCCACAATATTGTATTTAAGTTGTGTACAATGTGAAACCAGCGCCATTACAAAATCATCTCCCTCCACCCCACTACAGTTTCATAGCCTTTTTCCTTAAAATACCCAACCGGGTTTTCTTCGGTAACAGCCATTACAAAATCGCCGCCCCAGGCACCCAGACTTTTTACCACGCCTTTAAAATCAGCAAACAGGCGTTCCTGCACCGGGGCAATGCCCAGCACACCGGCCATTAAGGCTTCATGCTTTTCCATGGCTGAGGCAAAATCGCGCACATTTTGGGCCGCAAGGGCATCCTGTGTAAGGCTGTTGATGCGTTCGATTATGTGCAGTATTTCATGCCTGCGCTCGCGATAGGCAGCAATGGCATCGCGGCTGTTCTGCTTTTGGTTCAGGTATACAAACCAGATGTTTTCGGCAAAGGCCGGATTAAAAGCTACGGGAGTAACTGTTGCACTGCCCTCTCGCAGGCTATATATAATAGGAGTATTATGTTGCGCGCAGGCAATATCATAGCCGCTACCGCCAAAGGTTTTGGCCAATAGCGCATAGGCATCAATGCCAAACCACTGCGCTATATTATTTATAAGGGTAGACGAGGTGCCCAGCCCCCAGTTTCTTGAAAAGGTGAGTTTTGTAGTAACCCTAAACCCAGAAGACAGGATTTCAGGGTTGGCTTTGTGCGCTTCATGCAAAATTTTTATAAGGGTATTGGCTTCCGCCGAAGCTGAAGATGGGTTGTTTTGGATGATATCTGCCACACTAACGGCAACCTCCAGCCAAATTGACCCATCACTATCCAGGCTTGTCCATTGTATAATATCACTGGTATTGCCAGCCACTTCCAGGCTTTGCCCGGATTTTGTGGGCAGTGCCAATGCCGTAGCCCCGTCGAGCACGGTGTACTCGCCGGTAATAAGCAGTTTACCGTTGCTATAAAAAGTCTTCTTCAATACGGGAAGGGTCATTTTTGCGAAGTTCGGTTATAAAATCAGCCGCGCCGGAATGGCTCACGGTATTCTTTTCAAAATGTTTGATGGCGGCCTGTTTCTCTCGGTCGTTGGCCCCCAGTTGGTTCAGGATGTTCATCAGGTGCATCTTCATGTGCCCCTGCTGAATACCTGTAGTGGTAAGCGACCTCAGCGCGGCAAAGTTTTGCGCAAGCCCGGCCACAGCCACTACCTGCATCAATTCTTTTGCAGAAGGGTTGCCCAGCATTTCGAGGCAAAACTTTACCAAGGGGTGCAATGTGGTCAAACCGCCTACGGTGCCCAATGCCATAGGCACATCGAGCCAAAAGGTAAAAATACCGTCTTCAATTTTAGCATGGCTCAGGCTACTATATTGGCCATTTCGCGCTGCATAGGCATGCACACCGGCTTCAACTGCCCTAAAATCGTTGCCGGTTGCCACTACCACGGCATCAATACCGTTCATAATACCTTTGTTGTGGGTAACGGCACGGTAGGGCTCCACTTCGGCTATTTGTACCGCCGTAAGGAATTTTTGCGCAAATTCTTCAGGCTTTATGTTCTTGTCTTCGTTTAAATCGGCCACGGGGCACGATACCTCTGCACGCACCAAGCAGTTGGGCACATAGTTACTCAAAATGCTCATGATAACATTGATGTGCTTTTCTTCTTCGGCAAAAGCTTCATGGGCCAGCGCTTCGTGCTTTAACGTTTTGCTGAACTGCTCCAGGCACGAGTTGATAAAGTTGGCACCCATGCTGTCTACGGTTTCAAATGTGGCATGCAGCTGGTAATAATCTTGCACAACCGCGGTTTTATCGCGCAACTCTATAGTAAGGATGCCACCGCCACGTTTTTGCATGTTTTTGGTAAGATCATCGGTATCGATAAAGAATTTTGGCTTGATGGCATCAAAAAACTGTTGCAGCTTTTCGGCACCGCCTGTAAAGGTAAAATGCACCTGCCCTATCTTCTCTGTACTGATAACGGTAGCTTTAAAACCGCCACGACCGGCCCAAAACTTAGCCGATTTGGCAGCCGCAGCCACAACGCTGCTCTCTTCAACCGCCATGGGTATGGTATATTCGTTACCGTTTATTATAAACCCGGGCGCTATGCCCAGGGGCAGGTAAAAATTAGTTATGGTATTTTCAATAAACTCATCGTGCAGCTTTTGCAGGGCTGCATCATCATTCCAATACTGTTTTAGTATTGCTGTAGCGGCCTCGGGGCTTGCAAAATGATGTTTTGTAAGCCATTCAATTTTTTGTTCCTTGCCCAGTTTACTAAAACCGGCTATTGTTTTGCTCATTTTCAGTAGCTTAAAATAGTAGTTAACGGCAAAGATAACAGTTAACATCGGCTTTTGCTAAAAATTAAATTAACGCAGAAATTACCCTATCTTCATTTAACAAAAAAAAGACCCTATAATTCATAAATTTTTACTAAAATTGGAGGTTTTTTACCATCTA
>JAZKDS010000362.1:6131-13128 GCA_040387455.1 Bacteroidota bacterium | reverse complement strand
CTGCTTCTTTTGACGGTGTAGCTCAGGCTCAGGTTAATGTATCTGACCTTGCTAACGGTGTTTACATGATGACTATATCTTCTGATAAAGGTTCTGTTACTAAAAAAATCGTTAAAAACTAATTAGAGTTTTTTTCTAATATTAAAAAGGGCTGCTTATCGCAGCCCTTTTTTTTACATAATTTTTAGTTATACATTAAATACTGATAAAAAAAACTTAAAAATAACATTAAACTATTGCAGTTTTAATTTTTTGATTATTTTTGAGAAAATTAATCAAAACTCATTATGAAAAAAACACTACTTACTGGCACATTTTTATTAGCTGCACTTTTTAGCGCTAATGCTCAAGAAATTTTCTCTAAAGATTTTACTACTACAGATGGTCTTGAAGACTGGTTTATTTTGGATGCTGATGGCGATGGCTTTAACTGGGGTATTAATACTGCGGGTAATGCAAATACTTTAGCTAACGGTTTTGAAGGCGGAGTAGCTTTTTCAAACTCATATAGCAATGCAGACGGAGCTCTAACTCCGGATAATTCACTAATAAGTGAGGCTTTCACAATAACTACAGCGGGTTATACCACATTTAAAATTGGTGCTCAGGATATTCTTTTTCCTGCAGAGCATTATGCCGTTTATGTGGTTAATGATGCTGAATTGACTGCAGTTCTTGACGGACTTGAAGATCAAACTACTACAATAGAGGATTATTATGCACTATTAGTAGATCCTATCCTTGAAGAGACTTTAGATACTGGTATTGCATCTCAAAGGTCTTTGTCTCTTACTAGCTATGCAGGTGAATCTGTTCGTCTTGTGTTTAGGCATTATGATGTAACTGACCAATTTATTCTTCTATTGGATGATATTGTTGTTACAGAAGGTGTTATGGGTGTTAATCCTACTCTTGCAAACAAATTCTCTGTATCTCCAAATCCTGCTAACAACCTTGTTACAATAGCTAACGCTGATAACATGCTTGTAAATGCAGTAAGCGTTACAGATATGAATGGCCGTGTAGTTAAAACTGCTTCTTTTGACGGTGTAGCTCAGGCTCAGGTTAATGTATCTGACCTTGCTAATGGTGTTTACATGATGACTATATCTTCTGATAAAGGATCTGTTACTAAAAAAATCGTTAAAAACTAATTAGAGTTTTTATAAAATTCAAAAGGCTGCCATTGGCAGCCTTTTTTTTGTTATTATTCTACTCAAAACTTCAATATGTTACCTGATTTGCAACAAGTGCGGTAATCGCCTAAAATGTGTCGGCATATACGTTTTGTAGCTATTTCTTTATATGATTTTCCATAATAAATTAGTGAAAATTATATTAAACATGAAATCAAAACTATTTTTAGGAGTATTTCTCCTTACAGCATTTGCAGCAATGCAGGCGCAAACAATTACTTCATTTGAATCTGAAGAAGGCTTTATTGAAGGTGCTATAGATGGCCAGAACGGCTGGAGCTTATACACCGGAACGCCCGATGAAAATGCTGTTATTACCAGCAATCAATACAGTGACCAAGCTTATTCGCTTGGCCTCATATCTACTAACGCTCAACCCGATGGTTTGTATGGTGCTTTTAGCCCATTATATGATGATGTAACCGGAAGTTATGAAATATCTCAGGATATTTATACTGATATGGTAGATGCCGATTCAGGCTCTAACGGGTATATTTATGCATTTGATTATGTATCATCATTAACCGTGGTATCTGAAGTTGTATTTAATTATGACGGTACTATACTTGTTTATGATGAAGACAGCGCAGATGCAGATGATAATGGCTATGTTGCAGTAGGCTCTTTTGAAGCTGCACAATGGTATACGGTTACTTTAAGGTATAATGATGGTGCTTCTATAGACTATTATATTAACGGTACATGGGTGCACAATGGCGGTGCGCCAAACGGTACAACGGTTAATCTTTTTGGTTTCTTTTTTGATGACTGGGCAACTTCTTATTATGTAGATAGCCTGGTTTACAACAGCGAACTTTCGGTAAAATCAGTTACTGCTTCTCAATTTTCTGTATCGCCTAACCCGGCTAACAACCTTGTTACGATTGCCAATGGAGATAATATACTTGTAAATAAAGTAAGCGTTACAGATATAAATGGCCGGGTGGTAAAAACAGTTGCTTTTGATGGTGTTGCGCAGGCTCAGGTTAATGTAGCTGACCTTGCTAACGGTGTTTACATGATGACTATATCATCTGATAAAGGTGCTGTAACCAAGAAAATAGTAAAAAACTAACCTAAACTGTTTTTTATAAATGACAAAGGCTGCCTTAATAGGTAGCCTTTGTTTATTTTATGATATTATGAATATTATATCAATGCGGCAGAAAGTGTAATCTCTGCAGCAGCAAGTACTTTAGATAGCGGGCAAATTTCTTTTGCCTTAGTAGCTATCTCCTGAAAGTCCTGCTCTGTAATACCCGGTACGCTACCTTCCAGCTTTAGGTGTATTTTTGTAATAGTACCATCTTCAAAAGTTACCTGCGCCTCAGTATCAAGGTTATCGGCAGTAAAGCCTTTTTCGTTAAGCAAAAAGCTAAACTGCATGGTAAAACAGCCGGCGTGCGCTGCGCCTAAAAGCTCTTCGGGGTTAGTACCCACACCATCTTCAAAACGTGTTTTAAAAGAGTATTGTGCTTTATCAAGCGTTGTGCTTTCAGTGCTTACAGATCCTTTTCCGTCTTTTCCTGTTCCTTTCCAGTTGGCGCTTGCTTTTCTTGTAAATTTCATAATGTTTAATTTTAAGGTTTATTGTTTTTTAAAGTTACAGTATAATTTTCAAACCAAAGTGATATACCTGATTTGATGAGACAAATTTAACGCAGTTATAATATATAAAACAAATTAATAATTTTTTACCTTTATAAAATAATTTTATAATCATGACCATCCAGCAATTAAAATATATTATAGCCTTAGATGAGCACCGCCACTTTGCACGCGCAGCACAAGAATGTATGGTAACGCAGCCCGGGCTTACCATTCAGCTTAAAAACCTTGAAGAAGAGATAGGTATTAAGATTTTTGACCGTAATAAAGTACCCCTTAGCCCCACGCCGGCAGGTGTAGAAATTATTGAACGTGCTAAAAAATTATTGCGCGAGGCAGATGCCATTAGGGATTTTGTAGTAAATAAAAAGAACGACCTTAAAGGTGAGGCAAATGTGGGCGTTATTAGCACATTATCGCCTTACCTGATACCGCTTTTTATAAAGGCAGCAAAAGAAGCCCTGCCTGATATGCATTTTAATATAGCAGAGAGTACTACCGGCCAGTTGCTGCACGACCTTGAAACCGGCGCTATAGATATAGCGCTTATGGCCACGCCCACCGGTAACGGCAGGCTAAGGGAATTTCCTGTATTTATGGAACCGTTTATGGCTTTTTTACACGAGGGGCACATACTGGCCTCAAAACCATTTTATGAGATGCAGCCGGCAGACCGTACCGAAATACTGCTGCTGGAAACTGAATACTGCTATAATGCACAGTTATTAGACATTTGCGGGCTTAAAAATGCTACTGCAGAGTCTCAGTTCAGTTTCAAGATACAGTCTATAGAAACGCTTAAAAATATGGTTAGGGCAGGGTTGGGGTTTGCACTGGTGCCTCAATTATCTGTAGCTAATGAACCCGCCAATACTTTGTGCAAGCCTTTTGCCGGTACGGTGCCTGTGCGCGAAATAAGCCTTGTAGTAGCCGATACCTTTAACCGCAAGCTGCTGCTGGAAAAAATGAGCGAAGCCATTTGGCAGTGCCTTCCGCAAAATATGAAGCACGAAACTGCCCACCGCAAAATTAAATGGAACGATTCGCCTTATTTTATTGAGGCAGTGAATAAGCATATGAAAGGATAATATATTATTTAACAATGCCAATAATAACCCCAAAATCGCCGTCGGTTTGTATGTGGTTTTGTTCAGGACAATATGCTCTTGATACAAAGCCGTCAAGGTAGAGTGCATTTTTACAGCCCAGATTTTTAAAATAAAGGGCAAAATCATGAAAGTTGATTTTTTCTTTGCTCATGGCAAAAATGGCCTTGCCATCAGGTAAAATACCCACGCCATTGCGCACCTGAAGATTAGCTGAGCCTTCTTTAAAAGCAGCATGTATAACGCCATTTACAACAAGCATCGGCCCACTCTGAGTAGCATATTTTACAGTTGCAGCGTTAAACTTGGGTGTGGTAGCTATGTGTGCTTTGTTATTAGTATCAATATAAAACACACCGTTTGGTTTTAGGTAAAAATTACCTGTGCCCGATGCGGTATCAATAGGGGAGATCGTTTTATAATTTTCTATATAAAGTCCTTGTGGTGAATGATCTGGCTTATACATACCACCATTCATGGAAAATAACAGCGTTTTGCCCTTTTTATGCAATGCCGATTTAAGGTTGCCAAGGCTCCCGTACCGATTGCCGGCATCATCTTTATAATACATTACAATTTGGCTGGGGTCAGCCGTATAGCTAATAAACCGACTGTCTTCAGGATGAGTGCAAAATGAAAATAACCCTGTTATAACAACAGATAATATAAAAAGCAGGGTGAGGTATTTTTTAGGCATAAAAAAATTGGTTTGTACAGAGCTAAAATAAATAAAAAAGGTGCAGTAATTACTGCACCTTTTAGTATAAAGAAATATATTTTTTTAACTGGTTTGTTCGGCCAGTTGTTTTTTTGGGTCATAACCAAAAAGGTGGTTTTGCTTAATAATTTCGGCAATACCGGCAGGCAGCATGGGTTCCCATCCGGGTTTGCCCTTGCTTATCATTTTAAGCACCTCACGGCTAAATATGTTCAGGTTGTTTACATCTACCTCAGGTATGTCTATAACCTTGCCGTTAAATTTAAAGAATTTGTACAGCTCTTTCATCCTTGGATGTACCTTAAGGTTCTCAGAGTCTATAACATTACCTTCCTCGTCCTTCATAGGATATAAGTACACTTTAAGGTCGCGGTAAAACAGTTTACCAAAGGCCTCAAGTATGCCCCCGCTAAGGTGACGGTAGTATTTTTCGTCAAAAATATCAACCAGGTTACTCACACCCATAGCAAGGCCCATACGAGCTTTTGTGTAGGCAGAGAAATATTCAACAACCTTATAGTATTCCTGGAAGTTAGATATCATAACTGTTTGTCCTAAAGAACATAGCAGTTCAGCACGATCCATAAAATCACGTTCGTCAATCTCGCCATCGCTACGCAGGTTGCTTAGTGTTATCTCAAAAACAACCAGTGCTCTTTCCGGGTCAACCTTGTTTTCGTCCAGGAACATCTTTATGGACTTTTCATACATGTCCATGTTTACCTTGGTAACCGGCCTAAAGCTTCCCCTAAGCGCAAGGATGTTCTTTTTGTAAAGTATGGCGGCAGGCAGTACGTTGTGGCCGCTTGGGTCAAACATTACCGCATCGGTCATGCCGTTCTTTACCAGCTGCAGGCTCATCAGCCTGTTATCAACATCGGCAAAACGGGGGCCGCTAAAGTTTATAGTGTCTATTTCAAGCTGGTCTTTATCTAGGTGATCATACAGGTAGCGCAACAATTTTTTAGGGTCGTTATACTTGTAAAATGCGCCATAAATAAGGTTTACACCCAGTGTGCCCAGGGTTTCCTGTTGCAGGCGTGCATCGGTTTCCCTAAAGCGAATGTGCAGTATAATTTCGTTGTAATCTTCGTCAGGCTCTACCTGGTAGCGAATACCTACCCAGCCGTGGCCTTTAAACTGTTTGGCAAAATCTATGGTGGCAACGGTATTGGCATAGCTAAAGAAAACCTTGTGGGGGTGTTTTTCGCGATTAAGCCTTTCTTCCATTATCCTAACCTCATGGCCCAGCATTTTTTTAAGCCTGCTTTCGGTAACATACCTTCCGTCATCTTCAATACCATAAATGGCATCGCTAAAATCTTTGTCATAAGCCGACATCGCCTTGGCAATAGTGCCTGAAGAACCTCCTGATCGGAAAAAGTGGCGTACTGTTTCCTGGCCGGCACCAATTTCGGCAAAAGTGCCATAAATGTTCTCGTTCAGGTTTATGCGCAGCGTTTTGTCTTTTATAGACGGTACGTGTGCAATTATTCGGTCGCCCTTTAATGTTATTTCGTCGTCAGATAATTTCATAGCGGTGAAGGATATGCTGCAAAGTTAGGAAAACACTGCGTTTTATAAAACAAATTATGCTATTTTTGTGTAAAAAATAAAGTATTTTGAATGTTTGGTTTCTTGGCACCGGCACATCACAAGGCATACCCGTTATAGGCAGTACACACCCCGTGTGCCTGAGTACCGACGCAAAGGACAAGCGCCTGCGCGTATCGGTATGGGTGCAATGGGATACATACTCTTACGTAATAGACTGCGGCCCGGATTTTCGGCAGCAGATGCTTGCCTGCGGCTGTACCAAAATTGACGGCATACTATACACCCACGAACACAGCGACCACACCGCCGGATTAGACGATATAAGACCTTTTTTCTTCCGTCAGGGCGATATACCTGTGTATGCGCACAAACGTGTAATAAAAAGCCTTGAGAAGCGTTTTGACTATATTTTTCAGACAGAAGACAAGTACCCCGGAGCGCCATCGGTAACGGTTAACGAAGTTGAAGCCGGAGTTAATTTTTTTCTTGGTAATAAAACGGCATCCCCGCTTAGCGTGTTGCACGGCAACCTCGATATTTTTGGTTATCGCATAGGCGATTTTGCCTATATAACCGATGCTAAAACCATACCCGAAGAAGAGCGTGCAAAAATAAGGGGCATTAAGGTGCTGGTTGTAAGTGCCCTTAGGCATGAGCCGCACGACAGCCACTTTAACCTGCAGGAAGCGCTTGATTTTATTGAAGATATTAAACCGGGCAGGGCTTACCTTACACACATAAGTCACATGATGGGTTTTCATGAAGAAGTGCAGCAGATATTGCCAAAAAATGTATTTTTGGCCTTTGATAAT
>JAZKDS010000362.1:1871-6121 GCA_040387455.1 Bacteroidota bacterium | reverse complement strand
CAGATAACCGTATAACAACACACAATGAAAAAGAACTTATTTTTATACCTCTTTATTTTTTCGCTGCTTATAAACATATTTACTTATATGTATTTTACCAACCAGCAAAATTTTGAGCAAGAGCGTGTTACAAAAATACAGGGTAAACTTAAAACCGTGCGTGACAGTATAAAAACTGATGCCGAAAAGAATGCAGGCGACAACTATTTTTCTTTGCAACATGATGATAATGCCCGCGAGTATTTTGAGGGCCAGGATATAGATGCTATAGGTATAAAAGTGCGCGACGCCATTTATGCAAAAAATGCTGCTCCGGGTGGCAATACATTAGTGGGGTATCCGGAAATGCAATTGCAAAAATAAAAGTGCTTAACCACCGTTGGGTTATTGTAAATTTTAGCAACGGCACCCGTTGGGGAGAAGCTTTGCTTAAATATTTTGTTGAAGATGACGGTTCGGTTACCGTAGAGCGAGTAGAAACCACATTGTTTCCATTTACCCCATATTAATTTTTGTACCTTAGGTATTCTTAAAAATTTACACCCATCCGGTTATGAAAAAATATGTTTTTCTTGCAGTGGCTGCCTGTTGCCTGTTTTCCTGCGATTATATTATGAAAAAGGAAGACACTAAAGCTAAAGGCACCAGCGATGAAAAGATAGTTATAGGCAACGATAAAGATGATAAGGGCTGTGTTATATCTGCCGGTTACCGTTGGTCTGTGCTTAAAAATGACTGTATACGCCCACTGGAAGAGGGCTACAGGCTTAACACTACAGATCAGGTGGCAGGCGAAAGCACGTATAAAAGTGCCTTTGTAACCTTTGATGAAGAAAAGGAAACTGCCGAGCTGTTTTTGCCCGATACACGCAGTTCCAGGCTTTTAAAGAAAGGGAAAAACGGTACTTATGCCGATAAGCAATATACACTGAGCCTGCAGGGCGGTTATCGCCTTAATAAAAACGGGCAGTTGCTCTATATGGGCGCTGCGGTGCAGGAAGGCCAGGTAACCGGTGATGATAAGCAGGAAAGCGAATAAATAAAAAAAGGGTTTATGTTTTTACATAAACCCTTTTTTATATCCTTTAAAGCTCATTTTTAAATATCCCGATAACATAATCGGCGCCTTCTACTACATATATTTCGTTATTATTGTTTTTAAAATTTACTCCGGTTGAATTTTGGGGTGCTATAAGGTGAACCGTATGTGTATATGTGCTACCACTTTGTGTTGTTACAATTTTTATCTGGCCGTCATAAGCTTCCCAGCGTTCTTTTTCGGTTGGGGTAATGGGTGGGTTTACAGAACATATATTGGTATCAAATACAGAGCTACTGTATACACGTAATACAAGATCATTATCGTCCTGGCTGTCGCTAAGGTCAATAAGTATGGGTATTGTGGTATCTGTACTGTTGATAATGGCCGGGTCAAGCGAAAGCACAAGCGCCTCTGTACCATTTAATCTGTAAAAGGGCCCAGTTGCATTGTTATTGCAGGGTGTAAGCTCTGCAAGTGGCGAAACAGTAGTTTCAAAATCAAATTCAAAATTCAGGTTCCTCAGTATAACGCCATAGTTATTATCGGTAATTACTACCTGCTCATTACTGCCCACCTTGGTAAAAGTTACATTTTTAAGGGTAATCTGGTGGCTGTAGCCGGTTAGGTGTGTAATATCATCTGGGTCATAGACCTTCCTGGTTATAATTTGTAGTACACCATCACCCAGCCATTCATCAATTACCGAAGGGCTCACCGGCGGTATGGTGCTGCATAAAGTGGTGGTAGATACATTGCCGTCATAATTGCGGTATATCAGGTTGGTGCCGCTTACGTTTACTTCGCGTGGAACATCAACAGGTGTTTCGGCATTTACAAGTACAGAGGCTATATCAATATCCAGTATAAGCACTTCTGTACCGTTATCGTTTATTTTGAACCTAATGTTGCTATCTGTATTGCATAATACAACATCTGCATCTGTAAAGTCAAATGTATTAAAGGTCATTTCGCCATCATCGCAGCCAGCAAGCAGGACAAGGGCAGCGGCCAGGCCAAAAATCTTTTTCATAAGGATGTGTTTTTTCAACAAAAATAAGGTTTTAAATGGTTTAGTAAAAGGTTTTGTAACTGTGGTGCTATAAATACTGTACATAAAAGCATTTTTAGCTAATTTTGCAGCAATGAAAAATGCTTACCTTGATAACGCCTCTACCACGGCTATGCACCCTGAAGTTATTGCCGAAATTACCCGTATAATGGGTAGTGTTTTTGGCAACCCCTCATCTACACACAGTTTTGGCCGTACGGCTAAGGTAGTGCTCGAAACATCGCGCAAAACCATTGCTGCCTTATTAAACGCAGAAGCACGTGAAATTATTTTTACATCGGGCGGTACCGAGGCTAATAATTTTATTTTGCGCGGCGCCGTAAAGAATTTAGGCATTAAGCGCATTATAAGCAGCAGGGCAGAGCACCACTCTGTATTAACCACATTGCCTGTGCTGGCGGCAGAATTTGATGTGCAAATAGTTTATGTTGACCTTGTAAACGGTGGACAGCCTGATTATGGGCAACTTGAAGCTTTACTTGAACATAAGACACCTACACTGGTTAGCCTGATGCATGTTAATAATGAAACAGGTGTGGTTTTAGATCTTAAAAAAACCGGTAACCTGTGCAGGCAGCATGGTGCTTACTTTCATACCGATACCGTACAGAGTATAGGAAAAATCGAATTTGACCTGAAGCAATTACCTGTAGATTTTATAGTGGCAAGCGCCCATAAATTTCATGGGCCAAAGGGTGTTGGGTTTGCTTACATCAAAAAATATATAGGTTTGCCGGCCATGATTTATGGTGGCGAACAGGAAAAAGGCGTGCGTGCCGGTACCGAAGCCATCCACCAGATTGCAGGTATGGCCAAGGCGCTGGCGCTGTCTTATCAAAACCTTGATACCGAACGTGAACACATTACCAACATAAAAAACTACTTGTTAGCGCAACTTGATATGCATTTTTCAGGCTATAAAATAAATGGGCAACCCACACCCGATGGACCTGAACTTTTTTATAACCTTGCTAATATCCTGCTGCCATTGAGCGAAGATAAAACAGCCATGATACTCTTTCATCTTGATATGCTGGGGGTGGCGGTGTCGCGCGGTAGTGCCTGCCAAAGCGGTAGCATAAAGCCATCGCATGTTTTAGAGCAGATATTAAGTGCTGAAAATATTAAGAAACCATCATTGAGGATTTCGTTAAGCCATTATAATACTATTGAAGATATTGATTTACTTATTGAAGCACTGAAGAAAATTTAAAGTTTCAGATTTCAGATTTTTTTAAAGTTAATTATGGCCAGGCTACCTATTTCTTCTTTTTGCCCCAACCGTTTTTCAATTTTTTATAGGAGGCTTTAGAAACGGTTTTTTTGTTTTTTGGTCGCGACCTGTCTTTTCGCTTTCGGGCATTAATGTTATTTACCAGCGAATTTTTAACGCCCAGTTTGTTCTTTTTACGGCTGCTTTTTTGTGCTTTCTTTTTTAGCTTACTCACGTTTTGATAAGATGTGTTTAGCTCGCCGTTAGTACTTCCATTCGATTATAAAAGATTCCAAACCCTCTTTAATTCCCTGGTAATAATCCGTATTTTTAAAATTCGGAATCATTTTTTTTTGCAATACGTCATTGCAAAAACTGTCTGAAAGGATCTTTTGTGTCCCGTTGCCAGTGTTTATACGTATCTGACGCAGTGCGGCGCTTACAACAATGGTAAGCCCATCGTCTTTGCCTTTATGGCCCACACCCCAGTTGTTAGAAAGGTCTAGTGCATACTGGTAAAAATCTTCGTAGGGTTTAATTGAGGCAACCGTGAGTACGGCTATCTGACCTTTGCCTGTTACTATAAAATCTTCTATTATTGCGGTTAGCATAGCTTCTTCGGCTTCTGTAAAAATGTCCTCAGTATCGGTTATGTAGCCCGTGGGTTCCGGAAAAACCACCGTTGCTGCATTTACAATAGTATCGTTTTGGCTGTAGACTTGCGGGCTGAAAAGGATTAGCGCGAAAATAAATAATAAGACGGCTTTTCTCATAACTGTTTATTTATCTTCTACGCGCTTAAAATCAAGGTCCTGAAAATCGAAACTAAAATCAATGTTAGGCGATATACCTTTCATTTTGAGTCCGTTTGCTTTGCCTTCCTCGTCAAGAGAAAAGATTGCGAAGGCATCGGCGGGCATATCCTG
>JAZKDS010000362.1:806-1861 GCA_040387455.1 Bacteroidota bacterium | reverse complement strand
AACTGAAAAGATTTATGACATTATTGGGATCGGCATTGGGCCGTTTAATTTAGGCGAACGCAGGCACTTAAGCCACAGTTGCTTTCCTTTCATGTACACTTCGGCTTTGCCATACCATTTATCTTCGTATACGCCAATATAATCGGCACTGTTGATTTTTACTTTGGCGTTGTCCTTAACTGTTTTCCATACTTTATCGGTTACTTCATCGCCTTCGGCAGTCTGTTGTTTTAGGGCGGTATCTATTTTATTTGCCCACTGGTAGTCTTCAAGGCCCAGGTAGCCGTCCATAATAGTGCGGGTTACGGTTGTAAAAAGCCCACCACCACCATCTGACGTATTGGTAAGTACTACCACGCCAAAATTAAGATCTGGAATCATCAGGGTTTCGCTCAGCATTCCCGGAAGGCCGCCGGTATGCTCTACCACTAAATTGCCTTTCATGTCGCTAAGCATCCAGCCCAAGCCATAGCCACTAAAGTGGCTGCTGTAGCGGCCTCCTCCATAATCGGCACCCATAACCGTGTGTATTGTCCAGGTTTTCAGGTGGTTTTCTTCGCTTAAAAGCCGCTTATCGCCATATTTGCCATGGTTAAGCTGTAGCAACAGCCATTGAGAAAGGTCGTTTACATTTGCATAAATGCCACCTGCAGCGCCATTTACCATTTCGCCCCAAAGCGGCAGTTCTTTAAGCTTGCCCTTAACATCGGCATGCGGAGAAGCCAGGGTACTTTTATCTTTTACCATAGAAAGCCCTGTGTAAGAGCCATCCATACCCAGGGGCTGCATGATGCGGGTTTGCACAAACTGCTCCCATGTGATGCCGGTTACGCGCTTTATAACTTCGCCCGATACCATGTACAGCAGGTTATCATAATCAAACTGTGTACGGAAGGCAGAGGTAGGTGCAAAATGCTGGAATGACGAAAGCAAATCGGTTATGGTAAAATCTGTCCCATCCGGAAAAAATATCAAATCGCCCGCGCCCAGGCCCAGGCCGCTGCGATGGGTAAGGAGGTCTTCGATAGTAAAATTTTGGGTAACATACTCGTTAT
>JAZKDS010000362.1:0-796 GCA_040387455.1 Bacteroidota bacterium | reverse complement strand
TTGAACTCCGGAATGTACTGTACCACTTTATCAGTCCAGTTCAGTTTGCCTTCATCTACCAAAATGGCAAGGGCAACGCAGTTAAATGCCTTACTGTTACTGGCTATGGCAAAATTAGTGTGCTCTGTTACCGGCTGTTTTGTAGTTATAGATTGTATGCCGTAGCCTTTGCTGTGTATTACCTTACCGTCTCTTACTACGGCTATGGCGCAGCCTGCCACGTTAAAGCGCTTAAGGGCATCTGTAGCAAGGCTGTCTATTTGTGTAGAGGTGAGCTGTGCAAAGGCGGCATTGCCGAGCAGTAGAAAAAGCAGGAGTTTTTTCATTGGTTTGATTTGTTGATGATTGATACCGCAATGTAAGAAAAATTGGTGTGCTGTTTACACCAGTAAGCTAAAGTGGTTTTACATATAGTAAAAAGGTTACTTTATTCATCAGATAGACCCTTAAGAGGGATTTCCATATTGTATAGAAGGATTATTCCTGAATAATATTCATCAAGAAGCGTTCATTATTTTAGAATAAGGATTCCCTTAAAATGGTTACAAGTAATGGAGATATATTGCTCCATAATAATTAATCAATTTAAAAATGGCACTATTTGCAATTCCGAATCCCAAAAAATCAATAGCGGTAGATTTTACTATTGAAAGAGTTAAATTAAGTGTGTTGAATATTAGCTTTATAAACAAGCAATATAAATTTACAAACTCTAATGAAATTTTTCATCAGTATACTTTTGAAGCATATGAGTTATTAAGCCTTGGTGTTTACATAGATATACACCTTAGCAGCC
>JAZKDS010000361.1:2803-5260 GCA_040387455.1 Bacteroidota bacterium | reverse complement strand
TATGCCGGCATTATAGACCCTTCTGAAACACTTTGCGGATCCCACATGTGGTTAAAGTGCCAGTTATCGCTGTATTTGCCGCCGATACGCATCAGGTCGGGGCCGGTACGTTTAGAACCCCACAGGAACGGGTGGTCATATACATATTCGCCCGATTTTGAGTATTCGCCATAGCGTTCTACTTCGCTACGAAAAGGTCGTATCATTTGTGAGTGGCAGCCCACACAACCTTCGCGGATGTACAGGTCGCGGCCCTCAAGTTCCAGCGGAGTATACGGCTTTACAGTAGATATAGTAGGTATGTTGCTCTTAACCATTATGGTAGGTACTATTTGTATAATACCACCTATAAGCACTGCAACGGTTGCCAGTATGGTCAACTGAATAGGCCTGCGCTCCAGCCATGGGTGAAATTTTTCGCCCTTAACCCTTTTGGCACTTATTTTTTGTAGTGCCGGTGCTTCGGCAAGCTCATCCTGAATGGTTTGCCCCCTGCGGATGGTTTGTATAATGTTGTATACCATTACCAGCAAGCCTATTACAAACAAGGTTCCGCCTATGGCGCGCATCCAGTACATGGGCATAATTTGCTTTACCGTTTCCAGGAAGTTGCCGTATTTAAGTGAACCATCGGGGTTAAACTGTTTCCACATACTGGCCTGTGCAAAGCCTGCCACATACATGGGCAGCGTATACATAATAATACCCAGCGTGCCTATCCAGAAATGAAAATTGGCCAGCTTTTTAGAATACAATGTGGTTTTTGACATGCGTGGTATAAGCCAGTATATCATACCAAAGGTTAAGAAACCATTCCAGGCCAGGGCGCCTACGTGCACATGAGCTACAATCCAATCTGTAAAATGCGCTATGGCATTTACATTTTTAAGCGATAGCATTGGGCCTTCAAAAGTGGCCATACCGTAGCCGGTTATGGCTACCACAAAAAACTTAAGTACAGGTTCTGTATCCCATGCGCCACGAAGCGTTAGCAAGCCGTTTATCATACCGCCCCATGATGGTGCAATAAGCATGATAGAAAACACTACCCCAAGGTTTTGTGCCCAGTCGGGCAAGGCAGAATATAAAAGGTGGTGCGGCCCGGCCCAGATGTATATAAATATTAAGCTCCAAAAGTGGATTATTGACAGTTTGTAAGAGTATACCGGCCTGTTTGCCGCCTTGGGTACAAAATAGTACATAAGCCCTAAAAAGGGTGTGGTTAAAAAGAAGGCCACGGCATTGTGCCCATACCACCACTGCACCAGTGCATCCTGTACGCCGGCATAAACCGAGTAGCTTTTTAAGCCGCTAACCGGCAGGGCCAAACTGTTGAATATATGCAATATGGCAACAGTAATAAATGTAGCCAGGTAAAACCAGATGGCTACATACAGGTGGCGTTCCCTTCTTTTTAAGATGGTGCCTATCATGTTGATGCCAAAGGTTACCCATATTACCGCAATGGCAATATCTATAGGCCACTCCAGCTCGGCATATTCTTTAGATGAGGTGTAGCCCAATGGCAACGATATGGCTGCCGCTACAATAATTAACTGCCAGCCCCAAAAGTTGATATTACCAAGCACATCGCTAAACATACGTGCCTTGAGCAGGCGCTGCAGCGAATAATATATACCCGCAAAGGTGGCATTGCCCACAAAGGCAAAAATAACGGCATTGGTATGCAACGGCCTTAACCTGCCGTAGCTAAGCCACGAAATACCATCTGTTAGCCCCGGAAACATGTACATAGAAGCTATAAGCAGCCCTACCAGCATGCCCACTACACCAAATACTATGGTAGCGTAAAGGAATTTTTTGACTATTTTATTGTCATAATAAAATTGCTGTAGTTCCATAATCAGTCTTTATTAATTTTTGGTTCGTTGTTTTTGGTTTCGTCGTCAAAAAGCATCCTTACAGATGGTGTGTAGCTGTCGTCAAACTGGCCGTGCTTTACCGCTTTGATAAAGGCATACAGAAACAGCACGGCAACTATTATACTGATGGTGATTAATAAATAAATGACACTCATACTTCTTAAATTTATGTTAACAAAGTTAGTTTCGGCCTATGGAAAAAAACATGATATATGTCATGCCCTGAAAGTTTTTTCGTAAAGTTTAAATGCTGTTGAAAAGTATGCATGATATTTTCCTCTTCTTTTGTCTTGAAACAAAAGAAGCAAAAATTCAAGGCTCTAACTTCTTATGCTACAAAACATAAGCTTCGGCTAAACGATTTGAACTCGCTGCGTTCAAATCAATAGCTCACTGTCATAATTTCCTGTTTTTAATTGAGGGAAGCTACTCCCTATCCTTTGATGATGAATAGGGAGAGACAGTGGCAAAATAATTGCTCATAAGGGTTACAAAACTTATAATTGTAACGGTACTCAACGGCATTATAATAGCGGCTGTAAGTGGCTGTAAACGTCCCGAAACTGCAAATGAC
>JAZKDS010000361.1:0-2793 GCA_040387455.1 Bacteroidota bacterium | reverse complement strand
GCAGTGATAGTGTAAAACTCATCTTGATGGTACTGATGGTGTTTTTTGAGAACCT
Source organism: Bacteroidota bacterium (assembly GCA_040387455.1). GTDB lineage: Bacteria > Bacteroidota > Bacteroidia > Flavobacteriales > Flavobacteriaceae > Flavobacterium. The sequence goes on along the minus strand of JAZKDS010000361.1, from coordinate 2,738 downwards.
TAAAAACCGTGCTATGCTTTTAAACTGCGAGGCATCGAGTATACCATCGCACGCAGGCGAAAACACATTTATATTCTCTGATATGGATATGCCTACGTTGCTTTGTGCCAGTGCGCCGGCATCGTTAAGGCCATCGCCCACCATCATTACATTTTTGCCCTGTTTTTGCAGGTTTTCTATAAAGGCCAGCTTTTGTTCGGGCTTTTGGTTAAACACCAGTTGGGTATGTACCGGCAGTATGCTTTGCAACATGGCCTGCTCGCCCTCATTATCACCAGATAGTATAATGAGGCTGTAGTTTTTAGACAGTTCGTTAAATAAGGTTTTAAGGCCATCGCGGTACTGGTTGTTAAACACATACCTGCCTATATAGTTGCGGTTTATGGCAATATGTACATGGGTTTGCAGGATAGTCTCGGCATCATAGCCCACAAAAGGGGCCGAACCAATTTTAATATGAAAGCCATCTACATAGCCCTGTATACCCTTGCCGGTAATTTCTTTAAAATCATCAACGGGCAGTATGCGGGCTGCGGGCAAAAAATCATACAGGCGCCTGCTCAGCGGGTGGTTAGACCCCCGCAGCAGCGATTTAATAAACGAAAGCTCTTTTTCATCTATAAACTCCCCTTCAAATATTATGTCCGATTTTTTATCGGTGGTTATGGTGCCGGTCTTATCAAAAACAAGGGTATCTATCTTTGCCATCTGCTCAATAACCGTAGCGTTTTTAAGGTACAGCTTGCGGTTGCCCATAATGCGCAGCACATTGCCCAGCGTAAATGGCGCACTTAGTGCCAGTGCACACGGGCAGGCCACAATAAGCACGGCTGTAAACACATTAAAGGCGGTGGTAACATCTTTAAAAAGCCAGAAGGCAAAGGCAACCACAGCTATTAACAACAGCAGTGGTGTAAAGTAGCGGCTTATGCTATCGGTAAGGGTTTTATAAGTGCGGCTGTCTTTTTTTGCAAACACTTCGTTACTCCACAACTGGGTAAGGTAGCTTTGCGAAACAGAACTGAGTACCTCCATCTCTACAACCGGGCCCATTTGCCTGCCCCCGGCATAAATTTTATCGCCACTTTTTTTAGCAACAGGCTGTGCCTCGCCGGTTACAAAGCTGTAATCTATTTGCGTGGCATCGCTCATTAATATACCATCTACAGGTATAAGCTCGCTGTTACGGATGAGCAGCCTGTCGCCCGCCATTACATCATATACGGGTACCGATACCTCTGCGCCATTGATGATTTTTGTAACCGCTATGGGAAAGTAGGATTTAAAATCGCGTTCAAACGACAGGAAATTATAGGTTTTTTGCTGAAAAAGCTTTCCTAAAAGCATAAAGAACACCAGGCCGGTAAGGCTGTCAAAAAAGCCCGAACCATAGCCAAGAATGATGTCTACCGTACTGCGCACAAACATTACTACAATGCCCAGCGCAATAGGGATATCTATGTTGAGCAATCCCGCCCTTGTGCTTTTAAAAGCCGACACATAATAGCCACTGGCCGAATACAGGAAAGAGGGCAGCGAAAGCGCAAAAATCAGCCAACGGAAAAACTCTCGGTAGTTATCAAGCCAGTACTCCTCTACCTCAAAATACTCGGGGAATGAGAGTAGCATGATGTTGCCAAAGCAAAAAAAGGCTACCCCAAGTTTATAAATAAGCGATCGGTTTACCTGTTTTTTCTGGCTGTCATAATTATCAAGGCTTATGTAAGGCTTGTAGCCAATAGCATTAAGCAACACCGCTATTTGCTTTAAGGTAACCTCATTGGGGTTAAAGATGATGCGTGCCTTTTTTTCGTGAAAGTTTACCTGGGCACTGCTTATGCCTTTGCAAAGCCTGTGCAGGTTCTCTAAAATCCAGATGCAGGAGCTGCAATGGATGTGAGGTATGTATAACGAAACAATATGCGTGCCTTCTTCCTTAAAATCAAGGAGCCTGGTTGCAATGGCCTCGTTATCTAAAAAATCAAATGTACCGTTACTATCCTGCGGGGTGGCACCGGGTGCCTTTTCAAAACTGTAATAATCTGTAAGGCCGTTAAGACTGAAAATTTCGTACACGGTTTTGCAACCGTTGCAACAAAATGATTTTTCATCAAAAACTACCTCCTCTTTTTTTACAATATCTAACCCGCAATGAAAACAATTTTGCGTGCTCATACTATGCTCATTTTACCTGAGACAAAGTTGCTGCCGATACCGCAAATAAAATATGATAATTGTCATACTAATCACTAAATTTGCAGTGTGTAAAGCAACTTCTTATGAGCAAGTGTGATCAATGTATAGTACGGGAATTCAGTTCTTTAAAAGCACTGAATAAAGAAGAATTGCTGCGCATTGCCGACTGTAAATCATCTTACATGATTAAAAAAGGCGAACCCCTTTTTACCGAAGGCGAAAATGTAAACGGCATTTTTTGTATTAAAGACGGGGTTTGCAAGCTTACAAAGCTAAGCGCAAACGGAAACGACCAGATTGTAAAGCTTGTTGCCAAAGGCGAATTGCTGGGACAGCGCTCTATGATAAGCGATGAGCCGGTTAACCTGAGTGCCGTTGCTCTGGAAGATATGGAGGTATGCTTTATACCTAAAACAGAAATTATGGGGTTGTTTAACCAAAACAACCAGTTTAGCATGAATGTTATGAAAGCCATTTGCGGCGACCTTAAAGAGGCCGACGAACATGTGGTAGCCATGGCACAAAAAACCGTAAAACAGCGC
>JAZKDS010000360.1:0-4365 GCA_040387455.1 Bacteroidota bacterium | reverse complement strand
AAAAGCCGGCTCCATAGGTATAAAGAGCAGCACAAAATCAGGGCTTTCAATCTTGTATAGGTCGTGGTAGTTTTTATCGCCCAGCTGCTCTACGTGGCGCTTTATAGAGCTAACATGCTCTTTAAGGTACGTAAGGCGCAATGGGTCGTCTTCGGCGTTTATATAGCGCTCATAGGCCACTAAAGATACCTTACTGTCTACAATCATCTTTTTGCCGTCGGGCAGGTTTATAACCACATCGGGCAGTATGCGTGCACCTTCGTCATTAGTATGGCTTTGCTGCACATAATATTCACGGCCTTTTTCCAGTCCCGATTTTTCCAGAACGCGTTCCAGCACCAGCTCGCCCCAGTTGCCCTGCATTTTGGCATCGCCTTTAAGGGCACGGGTAAGGTTAAGGGTTTCGCGGCTCATGTTTTCGTTCATTTCGCGCAGGCCTAAAATTTGCTGGCGCAGGGCGGCATGATAGTCAATACTCTCTTTATGGGTGTTTTCTACCTTTTGCTCAAAAAGCTGTATTTTTTCTGCAAGCGGAGAAAGGATATTTTTAAGGTTCTCTTTGTTTTGCTCGGTAAACTTGTTGCTTTTTTCTTCTAATATCTTGTTAGCCAGGTTTTCAAATTCTTTAGTAAATTTTTCGCGCAGCTCATCCGTTTCCTGACGCTGCTCGCGCATGCGATCTAAAAGGTTGTCAAAGTCGGTTTCTTTTTTTGTAAGCTGAATAGACAGTGCGTCTTTAGCCTGACGCAGGCCATCGCGCTCTTGTAGCAACAGGCCAAGCTGTTTTTCTGCAGCATGTTTTTCGTTTACAGCTTGTGCTTTAAGCTGTTCAATGTGCTGCTGCTGGCTGTTGTGGCGCTCTTCAAACACTTTTTTATCGGCTTCAGATTTAGATGTAAATACGGCTTTGCCTATAAAAACCCCTATGGCCAGGGCTATAATAAAAGCGGCTAATAATACTACGGTATCGGGCATTTGTGTGTAATTTGGTAAAGGGTAAAAGTACGGAATAATAGTAAATGTTTTTATGCTATATTTGGAGAAATCTGTTTAATTATACCATGCAAAACTACGTTACGTTTAAAAAATATCCCGATGCTGCACAGGCTAAGGAAATTGAGCAATTGCTGCTTACAAATAATATCCAGTGCCTGCTTGTAGATAACGCTTCATCGCTTGATGGCAGTTTTGGCGGTATGGCCATAAAAGATTATGAAATAAAGCTGCAGCCGCAGGATTTTGCGGCCGCAGAGCAACTTTTGCTGGCCTATGCCGATGAATGGACAAGTAATGTGCCTGATAATTATTACCTGCTTACTTTTACTGATGAAGAGCTTTATGAAGTACTACAGAAAAAGGATGAGTGGAGCGAATTTGACTATGTGCTGGCACAAAAGCTTTTGTCTGAAAGGGGTAAGAGCATCGACGCCCAAAGTCTGAAGCAGTTAGAAGCCGAGCGTATGTTAGCGTTAGCATGGCCGGATGATTTGCATTTTGGGTGGATTATTGCAGGATATGTGTTTGCATTATTAGGCGGGTTGTTTGGTATTATTACAGGATATTTGATATATACTGCAAAAAAAACATTGCTTAATGGTACCAAGGTGCACAGTTACAGCCAGGGCAGGAGGGCGCATGCAAAAAACATACTCATAATAGGGTGCATAGTGGTGGCAATTTCTGGCAGTTTAAGGATACTTGGGGCAATGGAACGATAGTTGGTTGGCAATTGCATCCAACTTATTGTAGAATTTTTTTACTCGCGTTATTGCTGATTTCTATACTTGGGATAGTTCAAGACGACTGTAATTGCCCAGCCGACCTAATCAGATTTAAAGAGTAAAATCTTACAGCCATTTTTCCGCAAACGGTTGAGGTAAAAAAAATGCACCGGTAAACTCTTAAAATTCTCATTCACAATACTTTTTGGCAAGCCGTTTGCGTTTACAGGTTATAGCACTAATTCCTTATCAAACCTATGAAGAGCCTTAAAACCTGCATTATTATTGCAGCATTGTGCTGCATAATGCCCTTATTTGCACAAAAGAATTTTGGCGACGCCAAGTATACTGCCATGTGCAGTTATTATGGCGAAAAGGTTACGGGCAACATTACCGCCTATGATGCCGATGCCAACACTAAAAACCTGGTAGCAGAGATTATGGCCGTTGTAGGCCTTCAGTCTAATTTTGAGCTGCGTGTGGCCAATGTGCCTAATGCGGCAGCGGTGCTTATTAAGGGCAAGCGCTACATACTGTACAACCCTAAGTTTATGGAGCAGATAAATGCCACTACCGGCACTAACTGGGCCGCTATAAGCATACTGGCGCACGAAATAGGGCACCACCTTAACGGGCATACGCTTGATAATGTGGGCAGCCGACCTAAAACCGAGCTGGAGGCCGATGAGTTTAGTGGGTTTGTACTGCGCAAAATGGGTGCTACCCTGGGCGACGCGCAGGCGGTTATGAGCGTAATAGCATCGCTTAAGGGCAGCCATACCCACCCGGCTAAAAAAGACAGGCTGTCTTACATTGCTACAGGTTGGAACAACGCCGCCCCTGTAGAAACCAGTGTTTTGGCACAAACTACCACACAAAAACCGCAAACAACGGTTAACGCACCTAATACTATTGCGGCAACTACAAAGCAGCCCGCTGCACCCTATAAAACCACTGTGCAGCCTGCCACGGTAAAAACTAACGCTAAAGCACCTGCGGCCCCGGCACCTAAGCCCAAGCCGGCTGTAGCGCAAACTACCGCACGGCCTAAGCCTGCCACTACACGGCAAACGGCGCAAAGGCCTGCACCCAAGCCTGCTGCAAAAACGGTAACGGCACAAACAACGGCTAAGCAATCTGAAAATACTACCAAAATAATGTCTGACGTGTATTTTACGTCTAACTCAAAAAGCAAGTTTTACCTCACGGCGCAGGGCAAACTGGTGCAGGTAGATAATGACGAGATGTTTTTAGTAGCCAGCCTGTATAAAAGCGATCGGCAGGGTTATACCATGATGTTTGCCAATAACGGTGCTAATAAAATATATGTGGGCAACGGCGGCAGCCTGATTAATGAAAAAGGTGCAAAGGTGGGATACCTTAAGGTGCGATAGGAGTAAGCAGTATTCAGTGGCAGCAGGCAGTAGCTTAACTCTAACACTGAGCATGTTCAATAAGATATTATATAAAAAAATGCGGTGTTTTTGCACCGCATTTTTTTTGCTTAAAGGTTTCTTAAACAGCGGTTGGCGGTTAAGAAATTTCTTAACTTGCAGTAAAAATTTTGCCATGCAAAAAAGCATCGTCTGGGAAGGGATTGCCTATGACACCGAAGAACACTGCGCTATAACCTATCTTGATGGCGGCATTGTGGTGCGTAGTGAAATTGAGGGCTGGGCCCAGAGCAAGGCGGTATATATAGAATATACGCTTTACCTTAACCCGGACTGGACTGTTACCGAACTTGATATTCACTTTAATGTAGGTGCTGAAGAAAATAAGTACAGTCTTAAGCGTACCCCCGCAGGATGGGTTGATGCAACAGGTGCGGACTGCGCCGAATTTGGCGAATGCCGTTATGTAGACATATCGCTAACGCCACTTACTAATTCGCTGCCCATTAACGGGCTGCTTTTCGGCGAAAGCCAGGATACCGAAATTGAGGTGCTGTATTTTGATATCCTTGCCAATGAGGTAAGGCGTGATGTGCAGCACTACAGCCGCATTAACGAAACTAAATACCGTTTTACCAATGCCGGTGGTGCTTTTACAGCCGATATTCGGGTAGATTCGGATGGCTTTGTAACTGATTACCCCGAGCTTTTTGAAATGCTAATTCCCCACTAAACTATATGGACACAACACACATTGAAGCCCTTGAGGCGCGCCTTATTGACGCCATGAAAACCAGCAATATTGAGGAGCTTAATACCCTGCTGAGTAACGACCTGATTTTTACCAACCAAAACGGACACCTGGTTACCAAGGGTGATGATATTGCCATGCACGAAGGCGGTAAGCTCGAAATTTACAGCCTTGAAACCAGCGCACAGCTTATACAAATACACGGCGATGTGGCTATTGTAAGTGTGGTTAAAGACCTGGGCGGCGCGGTAGACGGGCATACCTATGCGGGTATTTTCCGTTACACACGTATGTGGAAAGACACCGGTAACGGCTGGCAGGTAATAGCCGGGCATGTAAGCCAGCTTGTTTCTTAAAAAAATGTAACGCGAATTGGGTATATTTTCTTCAGGTGCCGTCATCGCGAGGAACGAAGCGATCTTATCAATGCATTGTAGTTTTAATTGCCTTAGGAGATCACTTCGTCGTGCCTCCTCGTGATGACGGTGCGTGTTTGGGA
>JAZKDS010000359.1:10040-17268 GCA_040387455.1 Bacteroidota bacterium | reverse complement strand
TAAAGAGCTGTGCAACGCCCTCGTCCATTAGCTGGTCAACACCTTTTTCAAGCTGCTTGGCCTTCATTGGGTCGGCATTATTAATATAACGGAAATGCTCCGGGCTAAAGCTTGGGATACCTTTAAAGCTCATTAGCTCGCCTTCGGTAAGGGTATCGCCTATTTTAAAGTTTCCGGTATCGTGCAGGCCTACAATATCGCCTGGATACGAGATATCTACAATTTCTTTCCTTTCGGCAAAAAATGCATTAGGGCTGCTAAATTTCAGGTTCTTATTGTGGCGCACGTGCAGGTAAGGCTTGTTACGCTCAAACGTGCCCGATACTATTTTTATAAACGCAAGGCGGTCGCGGTGCTTAGGGTCCATGTTGGCATGTATCTTAAACACAAAACCGCTGAATTTTGTTTCGTCTGGTTTAACCTCGCGGGTGTCGCTGTCTTTAGGACGTGGCGATGGCGCTATTTGTATAAAGCAGTCTAAAAGCTCGCGCACACCAAAATTATTTAAGGCAGAACCAAAAAATACCGGTTGCAGCTTACCGTCAAGATAGGCTTGGCGGTCAAACTTAGGGTAAACCTCGTCTATAAGTTCCAGCTCTTCGCGCAGGCGGTTGGCCGGCTTTTCGCCAAGCATTTCATCAAGCTGTGGGTTGTCCAGATCGCTGAATGCAATGGTTTCTTCAATATTTTTACGGCTGTCGCCGCTAAACAGGTTAATATTCTTTTCCCAAATGTTGTATATACCCTGAAAATCATACCCCATACCTATAGGGAAGCTTAGTGGTGTAACGTGCAGGCCAAGCTTTTGCTCTACCTCGTCCATAAGGTCAAAAGCATCTTTACCTTCACGGTCAAGTTTGTTTATAAATACCAGCATGGGTATGCTGCGCATGCGGCACACTTCTACCAGTTTTTCGGTTTGTTCCTCAACACCCTTAGCAACGTCTATTACAACAATAACGCTGTCTACGGCGGTTAGTGTACGAAAGGTATCCTCGGCAAAATCTTTGTGGCCGGGGGTATCCAGGATGTTTATTTTTTTGCCTTTGTAATTAAAGGCAAGTACTGATGTGGCTACCGATATACCACGCTGGCGCTCAATTTCCATAAAGTCGCTGGTAGCGCCTTTTTTTATCTTGTTGCTCTTAACGGCACCGGCTTCCTGAATGGCACCACCAAAAAGCAGTAGCTTTTCGGTTAATGTGGTTTTACCGGCATCGGGGTGCGATATAATGCCAAATGTTCTCCTTTTCTCTATCTCTTCTTTAAAACTCATCTGTACGGGTTTGTTTTCAGGGGGCAAAAGTAAGGAAAAGTGGGTAAGTAACAAAGAGGCAAAGGAGCAGAGGGGCAAAGAGGCAAAGTAAAAGAAGCAAAAAACAGCAATAATGATAACTTTGTCTCTCTGCCTCGTGTTACTTTGCCTCTTTGCTACTTTCTCCAAAAAAACACTATTTTTACAAATCTTACCCAACACCCAACTAATGAAGTGCACTACTGCATTCTTTAAAACATACTGTGTATTGGCACTGATGGCCACAGGTTTGCTATATGCCCAGCAGGAGCCACAGTATACACAATATATGTATAATACCCTTACCGTAAACCCCGGTTATACGGGCTCTGCCGGTTATCTTGAGGCTACGCTGCAACACCGCAGCCAGTGGGTGGGTATAGACGGCGCCCCCGTTACACAGGCGTTTACCGTGCACAGCCCTTACTCTCAGGAGCATGATAATATAGGTATTGGCCTTAGCGTGGTTAATGATAATCTTGGCCCAAGTAATGAAGTATATGCCGATGGTAATTTTAGCTATGCTATTAGGTTTAGTAACGATACTAAGCTGGCGTTTGGCCTTAAGGCTGGTGCCCGTATGCTTAATATTGACTGGAGTAAAGGTCGCTACTATCAGCCGGGCGACCCACTATTAAACAACAACATCAATAATAAAATAAACCCTTTAATAGGTGCTGGTCTGTATTATTATACCGACAGGTGGTATGCGGGGGTATCTGTGCCTAATTTTGTACAAAACAATTATTATGATGATGTGCAGGAAAGCATAATGGCCGACAGGCTGCACTATTTTGTAATGGCCGGCTATGTGTTTAATCTTACCGATAACCTTAAGTTTAAACCTGCCGCCCTGGCCAAGATTGTTACCGGTGCACCGGTTATTGTAGATGTATCGGCTAACTTTTTATTGCAGGAAGCCGTAACGCTGGGCGCGTCTTACCGTTGGGATGACTCTGTTAGTGCGCTGGCGGGTATACAGGTAACACGCAATTTTTTTGCAGGCTACAGCTATGACTATTCGGTTACCGACCTTAATAAATACAACAGCGGCTCGCATGAGGTTATAGTGCGCTTTACGCTGCAACCCAAACAAAGCCGCATTAAATCGCCACGCTTCTTTTAAAACATTTGCCATGACAAGACACTTACTTATAGTAATCCTGTTTTTTTGCTTCGGTAGTGCCGTGGGGCAATCTATTTTAAAGAAAGCAGACACGCATTTTAAAAACCTGGCGTATACAGAGGCAGCACAGGAGTATGAAAAGTATTTAAGCGGCAAAGAAAACCCTAAATCTGAAATACTTTTACGCGCGGCTGAAGCAAATTATTATATTGGCAATACCCGTCAGGCGCTTTTTTATTATAAACAATATATTACGGCTACCGCACCGGTAACCGACCCATCTATTATAAGGCATTATATCCTTACGCTGCGCGGAGAAGAGCAATATATTGGGGCAGATATGGTAGAGATGGAGCTGCTAAAGAATGAAAGCATGATGCTTAATGAACGTTTCAGGCTTCAAAAAAAATACCTGGACAGCCTTAATACAACCGAACCAAAATTTAAGATAACCAATCTTGATGTTAATACGTCTGTCGCCGATTTTGGAACAGTATTCTATAAAGATAAAGTGGTGTATGCCTCGGCTAAAGACAGCGTGCGCGATGGCAAAAAAGTGTATGCATGGAACAAGCAGCCCTATCTTGAACTATATGTTGCCGAGAGGGATAATGATGGCTCCCTAAAAAATGAAAAGAAGTTTTTAAGCAGCGCGCAAACGGGTTACCACAATGCTGCTGCGGCGTTTTTGCCCATAAATAAAACCGTATTTATAAGTGTTAACAATGTAGGTAAAAAAGGCCGCCTTACAAATAGTAAAGATGGTACAAATAACATACAACTGATATATGGCACGCTGGACGGAGAAATCCTGACCAAAAAGAAACCGGCACCGTTTAACAGTACTGACTATTCGGTGGGGCAGCCCGCAGTAAGTGCCGATGGCAACTGGTTGTTTTTTGTGAGCGATATGCCGGGCGGCTTTGGCGGTACCGATATTTACAGGGCACCGCTGTATAACGACGGAAATATAGGGAGGCCCATAAACCTTGGTGTTACCATAAACACACATGGCAACGAGATGTTTCCGTTTGCCACAGCCGATGCATTATACTTTAGCAGCAACGGGCATTATGGCCTGGGCGGGCTTGATGTTTTTATAAGTAAAATGGAGGCCGATGCCTTAACCAGCCCACAAAACAACAAGGAAGGCAATATTTTTTCACTGCCGCAAAACCTGGGCAGGCCCATAAACAGCAACCGCGATGATTTTAGCTATATACTAAGTGTCGATGGCACATATGGCTACCTTAGCAGCAACAGGGCAGGGGGCAAGGGCGATGATGATATATATTATTTTAGTAAAGATACCGAGTGTGGCAGGCTTATAGCGGGCAGGGTTACCAACCCAAAAAGCGGCCAGCCGGTAGCCGGTGTAGAAATTAAGGCTCAGGCCGAAGGTAAACTGTATACCGATACCAGCAAGGCTGACGGTAGTTATAGCATTACTGTGCCGTGTAATGTGCAGGTAAGCCTTATAGAGGCTGCAAAGCCCGGTTATGCACCCACTAAGGTTGACCCTGATGGTAATGGCAATTTTGATATGATAGGCTTTGGCGATCTTGTAAAACAAAGGGGCAACATAGAGCTGATAGATATCAACCCGATATATTTTGATTTTGACCAGTACTATATTACGCCGCAGGCCGCTGCAGAGCTGGATAAGGTGGTGTTTGTAATGGAAAAATTTCCGGATGTGGTTATAAAGATAGAAAGCCATACCGACAGCCGTGGCAAGGATGATTATAACCTTTACCTGAGCGATGACCGAGCAAAAAGTACTTACAGCTATATTATAAGCAAAGGCATAGACCCTAAGCGCATAGAAAGCGTAAAAGGCTATGGCGAAACCCGCCTGCTAAATATGTGCACCAACGGGGTAGAGTGTACCGAAGAAGCCCACCAGCTAAACCGCCGAAGCGATTTTATAATAGTTAAGAAATAAAAAAACATCCCACCACGGCGGGATGTTTTGTAAATATTAGTTTCGTGAGGCCGGGTAATTAATTGTCTATAGAAAATTGCATTTTTTTAAACGTAACCGTTTCAGGAGTGCCGTTTTCTGTATCGGCTGCTATATAGATGTTGCTTACTTTCATAGTAAGGTCGTCTATAACTTGTACGGTATGTTCAGCCGGATTGCCAAAAATTAGCTTGTTGCCCGAAATTGTGTAAGCCGATTGCTGGCTAATACCGTCTTCGCGGCTAAGCGTAACTTTTGTGTGGTCAAAACTCAGTGCTCTGTGGTTAGCATCGGGGGCAACCTCTTCCCATGTGCCATCTACTAAAAAAGCGGTGTCAATGGTGCGGGTATTTGTTTTGTCATCATCGCTGCACGATATTAAAGAAAAAGCAGCGGCGGCTGAAATCATAAACAATTTTTTCATGGTGATATGGTTTTCAACTTAGATGCCAATATAGGAAAAGGATTGCGTGGGCTAAGATTCAGTAATAACGACTAATAATAAAATATATGTAAATGAACTGTTCTAAAGGCCCTTTTTTAAAGGCAGGTGCTTTAGGTGCAGATTAATGGTAGTTTTTAAAAATATCCACTTGCATAGTCTGCCGTAATTATTACTTTTGTGGGTTGCAAAAAATCAGTGCTATACTTTTTTGGCTTTTGCAGCGTTTAGTAACGGTATTTATGCATTACAAATTAACTTTATAATGAAATTAAAAAAGGTTCTTTCAGGGCTGGCACTTGCGGCTGTGGTACTTTCGGGCTGTACATCTTCAAAAGATTCGGCTACAACAAAAAAAGACGTACTATTTACTATTGATGACAAACCGTATTACACCGATGAGTTTGTAAGGGTGTACCAAAAAAACCTTAACCTGGTAAAAGACGATTCTCAAAAAGACCTTAACAACTACCTTAACCTGTTTGTGGGCTACAAGCTAAAGGTTACTAAAGCCAACAAACTTGGGCTTCAGGACAATAAAAAGTACCAGGGCGAGCTTAAAAGCTACCGCACTCAGCTGGCTAAAAATTACCTTACTGACAGTAAGGTTACCGAAGAACTGGTAAGGGAAGCGTATAACAGGTCGCTTAAAGAAATAAGGGCAAGCCATATACTTATTATGGTAGATGAAAATGCAGGCCCTGCCGATACTCTTAAAGCATATAATAAAGCTATAGAGGTGCGCAAAAAAGCGGCTGCCGGTGAAGATTTTGCCAAACTTGCAGCCGAAAATTCGGGCGACCCGAGTGCTAAAGAAAATGGTGGCGATCTTGGGTATTTCTCGGTTTTCCGGATGGTGTACCCGTTTGAAAGCGGCGCTTATAATACCCCTAAAGGGCAAATAAGCCAGCCGGTGCGCAGCCGTTTTGGTTATCACGTTATCAAGGTTACTGATGTAAGAGATAACCGTGGCGACATAAGTGTAGCGCACATTATGATCATGAAGCCTAAAAAAGAAGAGGCAGCAGACAATGCAAAAGCCAAGACTAAAATTGAAGACATTTATAAAAAACTACAACAGGGCGAAGATTTTGCTGCACTTGCCAAACAGTTTAGCGAAGACAAATCGAGCGCTGTAGCCGGTGGGCAGTTAAATAAATTCAGCTCTGGCGAACTTACAAGCCAGGAGTTTGAAGACCATGCTTTTGCTTTGAAAAATCCGGGCGACTATTCAGAGCCGTTTGAGTCGGCTTTTGGCTGGCACATTGTAAGGCTTACCGAGAAATTCCCGGTAGCTTCGTTTGAAGCCAATAAGGCAGATTATGAAGGCCGTGTAAAAAGAGACGACCGTTCAAGGCTTATTGAAACTTCGGTAACCGAAAGGCTTAAAAAGAAGTATGATGTTAAAAGAGAAAAAGACGCCTATAAAGAAGCTGTTGCAACAATAAACGACAGTATTTATGGTGCAGGCTGGAAAACCCCAAAAAATATTGAAACCTATACTAAAACACTGGTTACTATTAATAAAGATAAGTCGTTTACACAAAAAGACTTCCTTAAATATGTAGATGCCCAGCAACGTACAGGCGTTACCGCAAAACCGGTTAGCGCAGCAGCCGATATTTTTTATAACCGTTTTGTAGAAGAACAGCTTAATATTTATTATAACGACCACCTGGAGCAGGAGTTTCCGGAGTTTGCCGTTGTAATGGAAGAGTACCGCGATGGCCTGTTGCTGTTTGATCTGATGGAAAAAGAAATTTGGGAAAAAGCCAAGAACGACACCATAGGCCTGCAGCAGTTTTATGATGCCAATACTGCAAAATACCAGTGGAAAGACAGGGTGGATGCAGAGGTATATTCTTCTACCAATGAAAAAGATATTAAGGCGGCCCGCGAGCAGTTGCTTAAAGGTAAAGATGCTGCTACCATAAAAGCGGCACTTAATACAAAAGATAAGGTAAGCGTGATGGAAAAATCAGGTACTTATGAGCAGGATGCCGATGCATTACCAAAGCAGGCAGTATGGAAAGCGGGCATATCCGAGGTGATAAAAGAAGGTAACTACTACTATGTGGTTAAAACCAATAAAGTGCTGCCTGCGGGCTCTAAAACGCTTGATGAGGCCAGAGGACGTGTTGTAAACGATTATCAGCAGTATCTTGAAAACACTTGGGTAGACCAGCTTAAAACAGAGTTTACGATAAAAGTAAACCAGGATGTTTTTGAAAAAGTAAAAAAACAACTGAACCAGTAATGACAAAAATTTCGATAGTGTTATTATTCGCTTTTACCCTGCTTTCGTGTGGAGGTAAAGAGCAGCAAGGCCCCGAAACGGCTGCTGCAAGGGTGAATAGTGCCTATCTTGATAATACCGAGCTAAAAGGTATAGTGCCTGCCGGT
>JAZKDS010000359.1:8909-9992 GCA_040387455.1 Bacteroidota bacterium | reverse complement strand
GACACCACGGTAACCGAGGACGAGCTTGTAAAATACTATAATGCCAATAAAGAAAACTTTAAGGCAACCGGAACGCTGGCAAAACTGAGGTATATAAAAATGGCTAAAGACCACCCGAAGTTTAATTTTGCCAGGCAAAAATTTTCGGCAGGGGGCAAAAAAGATATAAAGGCCCTTAATGATATGGCCATACAGTTTAAAAGCTACGCCTTTAATGACAGTGTGTGGACTGATATGAACGATATTTATCAAAAACTTCCGTTTATAAAACCAGATAACCGCGATAAGTATATAAGCGGCGGAATATCATATCAATACCCTGATTCACTGGATGTTTACCTGGTAAAGGTAAGCAAGGTTATAGACCGTAACCAAGTGGCCCCTTATGAATATATAAGGCCAACTATAAAGCAGCTTATAATAAATAACAGGAAACTTGAGTTAATTAAAAAGTTTCAAAAAGAAATAACAGATGATGCACTTAAAGATAAAAAATATGAAATTTATAAATAGCAGGCTGGCATTACTGGCTGTATTGGCTTTTTTTACAATTAAGCCGGCACTGGCACAGGAAATTATCCCTGAGTCGGTACTAGACAGCGTAAAGCCTAAAATACCTGCAGGCGGCCGTATTAAAATAGACGGTGTTATAGCTGTTGTGGGCGATTTTGTGGTGCTTGACAGCGATATAGATTTTACTTATATTGAGTTGCAGCAGCAGGGTGCTTCTTTAGAAGGCGTTACCCGTTGTGAGCTTGCCGGTAAGCTTATGGAAGATAAACTATATGCTCACCATGCGGTGCAGGATAGTATTATTGTAAGCGATGCCGAAGTAAATGGCGAAGTAAACCAGAGGCTTGACTATTTTACAGAGCGCCTTGGCTCACCGCAAAAAGTGGTAGAATATTTTAAGAAAAAAGACCTTGAAACGTTTAGGAGTGAGTTGTTCGACATCATTAAATCGCAAAAGCTTACCGAGGAGATGCGTAAAAAAATTATTGATGAGGTAGAGATAACACCAGAGGAGGTAAGGCAGTTTTACATTAAATTTAAACCGGAAGAGCGTCCTATTTTTGGCGCTGA
>JAZKDS010000359.1:4553-8899 GCA_040387455.1 Bacteroidota bacterium | reverse complement strand
TGAGATGGAGGTGTCGCAAATAGTTATAAAACCCGAAGTTGGCCAGGATGCTAAGCAGGAAACCATAGACAGGCTCAACCAGATTAAGAAGGATGTAGAAGGCGGTTCCAGCTTTTACAGCAAGGCTGTATTGTATAGTGAAGACAGGGCATCGGGAAGTAGCGGTGGCTATATACCCGTAAATAGAAAATCAAGGCTTGTAAAAGAGTTTAAAGATGCTGCCTTTAGTACAGAGGAAGGGCATATATCTGAACCGTTTGAAACAGAATACGGTTTTCATATTATTTATGTAGAAAAAATAAGGGGCCAGGAGCTTGATGTTAGGCACATACTTTTAAAGCCTAAAGTTAGCGAAGAGAATAAACGTAAGGCTAAAGAAAAGATAGCCCTTATAAGGCAAAAAATTATTAGTGGCGAAATTACATTTGCCGAAGCTGCCCGCAACGAGTCTATGGAGAAAGAAACCCGCCAGAGCGGTGGACAGCTTATAAACCCTCAATCGCTGGATACGCGTTTTGAGCTTACTAAAATGGACCCGTCTTTATACAACCAGGTGTCTAACCTTAAAGATAACGAGGTGTCTAACCCTATAGAAGATGACAACCCGCGCAGCGGCCTTAGCTATAAAATTATGACCGTTACAAACCGTTATGAAGAACACCCGGCTGATTATGCAAAAGACTATACCAAGATTAAAGCGCTTGCACTTGAAGAAAAGCAAATGAGGGAAATAACCAAATGGAGCGCCGAGAAAGTAAAAGATACTTTTATTAAAGTAAATGGCGAATACCGCGATTGTAAATTTGCCATAGACTGGCTAAAAAAATCAACCCGCTAAAACGGTATTTTTTTAGGTAAACAGTAAAATTATTTATAAGTTTGAAAGCTAAGGGCAACCTTAGCTTTAATTTTAACCGGTAAACAATGTCAGACGTAGCAGCGATACAGAATTTAGTTCAGAAACAAGCAGCTCTAAAAAAGGAAATAGCAAAAATAATAGTAGGGCAGGATGAGGTGGTAAACCAAATTGTGCTTAGCATATTTGCCGGTGGGCACGCACTTTTAGTGGGTGTGCCCGGGCTTGCAAAAACCTTAATGGTAAATACTATAAGCCAGGCGCTGGGGCTTGACTTTAAGCGTATACAGTTTACGCCAGACCTTATGCCATCAGATATTCTGGGTAGCGAGATACTGGACGAAAACCGTAACTTTAAATTTATAAAGGGGCCCATATTTAGTAATATAGTACTGGCCGATGAGATAAACCGTACTCCGCCCAAAACCCAGGCAGCACTGCTTGAGGCCATGCAGGAAAAAGCGGTTACCATTGCGGGGCACCACCACAAACTTAGCTTGCCTTATTTTGTACTGGCCACGCAAAACCCCATAGAGCAGGAGGGAACCTACCCATTGCCCGAAGCGCAGCTTGACCGTTTTATGTTTGCCATAAAGCTTGATTACCCTACGTTTGCCGAGGAGGTTCAGGTGGTAAAAAGCACCACTGCCGATACTACTGCAACCATTAACCCACTGTTTACAGCGCAGGAGATAACCGATTTTCAGCATCTTATACGCCGTATACCAGTGGCCGATAATGTTATTGAATATGCCGTTACGCTGGTTAATAAAACACGTCCGGGTAACCCGCTTAGCAATGAGTATGTAAAAACGTACCTTGATTGGGGTGCAGGCCCACGTGCCAGCCAGAACCTTATACTGGCCGCTAAAACCAATGCCGCGCTAAAAGGCAAGTACTATAAAGAACTACAAGGCCGATGCCGAAGGCATTACCGAAGAGATGATAATTCAAAAGCTGTTTTAAGACAGCTTTTTTTTATAGCGATAAATGGAGCAAAGAGATTATATAGAGAAACAAATTGAAGCTATGGGGCGTTTCCTTTCGAGGCTGTTTTCAAAGGTTTTAGGTAATGATTTGCCTGGCGCCGTTAAGGAGGCTGCTTATGAGTTTGAACAGGAACTTGGGCTTAGCCTTAATGAAATCATTGCCTTGCCTCAAGATGAGCTTGTAGCTACATTGCTGGCAGATGGAAAATTTGATACGGATAATTTAGAGAAGTTAGCCAATGTGCTGGCTTTATTCGCCGAAAGGCAAAATAACAAGGAGCTATACCATAGCGCTTTGTATCTTTACCAGCACCTGGAAAAAGAAAACCGTGAATTTTCGGTAGAGCGTAATACAAAAATCAGCAGAATAAGGCAACTTATAAACCAATAACATACACAAGTAAATGAGCAAATATCAGGAGTTAGCAGCACAGGGAAAAGATGCCTATATGGCTGCGCTAACCGAAATTGGGTGGTTTGATCTGCCGCAAAATAACAAAGAGCAAATTGCTGAACTTTTATCGGGTTATGAGGATAACGAGCATTTTGTGCTGGGCCTTTCGCACCTTTCGTTTGATGCAGAGGGGTTTGAGTCGGCAGATGAGTACAAAAAAGTGCTGCATGATATGGCAATCCTTGCCGGTATAACCCTTACATCTACACATCTTGATTTTAGCTTTTTTGAAGAGGCGGACACCTTAAATGGTGAAGTTACTACGGCTACCGGCAACTACTGGTTTGAGCTTGAAAATCTTATTGGCTGGTTTGACCCGGAAATTGTTGATTTTATGAATGAGAGTGTATTAGCCGGTGAAAATATTGAAGCCCGAATTTTTGATTTGCCTTCTGTAGACCAGTGTGTTCAGTTTGTGTTTGTACCGAGGGAAATGTATGATAAAGCAATAGACAACGGTATTATACCCGAAGATGCCGGTTATTTTGTGGAGGACATGGAATAATTTCAGGATAAAAAAAGCTGTTTTAAGACGGCTTTTTTAATACTAAAAAATCAGGTTTTCCGTTAGTTGTAACATAACCAATATCTTACCATTATGAAAAACATTTATCGCATTCTTCCTCTTATTTATTTTACCGGGCTTGGCCTTTTCTGGATTGCCGAAAACTACATGAGTACCGAGACTATTAACTATGCAGCAATTGCTGTTACAGTGCTTATAGCAGTACAGTTTTTCTTTAAAAACAAAATTGCAGGGTTGGTTACCGGCGTAGTTATGGGGCTGTTTAGTGCCTATATGCTGCTGGCTATGTTAAGCGACCTGTTTAAGGCTGAAGAATTTACGGCCGGTACGTATAAGTTTATGGCTTTTGGCGGCGGATTGTTTGGTACAGGGGTGCTTATGGCGGGTTTATTAGCCCTTTTTCATGCAAAGATGGAAACTGAAAAAACTATTATAGTACAGGTAAAATAAAATTTTAGGCAATTATATCGTTTTAGCAGGGCTGTAAGGCATATTATACAAAATATGCTTTATGGCTTCTGTATAATTTTATGTAGTTTTTTTGCATATTGTCAATATCCATTAAAATAAATAACAATTCTTAATCAAAAGGCCTTTTATCATAAAATTTTTGAAATATCCGCAGTAAAGTAGAATGTTTATAAATAATAATTTCCTTAAATTAAAGAATCGCTAAAAATTTTTTAATTGAAATAAGTTTAAGTAAATTTACAGACTTTTTTACAAACGAATATTAATATACTTACTATGGCTTTCGATAATATTTATCAAGATTATATCAAAGAAATTGAAGAAAGAAAAGCCTTGGGACTTCACCCAAAACCAATAGACGGAGCAGCATTATTAAGTGAAATTATTGCTCAGATAAAAGATACAGATAATCCATACAGAACGGATTCTGTTAAATTCTTTATTTATAATACATTGCCGGGTACTACGCCTGCTGCAGCTGTAAAAGCCCAGTTTTTGAAGGAAATTATCCTGGCTAAAACTTTGGTTGCAGAAATTACACCTGCCTTTGCCTTTGAATTACTATCGCACATGAAGGGTGGTAAATCTATTGAGGTATTGCTTGATTTAGCCCTTGGTAATGATTTTGCTATTGCAAAAGATGCGGCAAATGTGCTTAAAACACAAGTATTCCTTTATGAAGCAGATACAGACCGTTTAAAAGCGGCGTATGAAAACGGCAGTACCTTTGCTAAAGAAATTTTAGAAAGCTATGCACAGGCAGAGTTCTTTACTCAACTGCCTGATGTGCCCGAAGAAATAAAAATTATAACCTACATAGCTGCAGAGGGTGATATCTCTACCGATTTGCTTTCGCCGGGTAACCAGGCACACTCGCGTTCTGACCGCGAACTGCACGGCTTGTGTATGATGACACCGCAACAGCAACAGGAAATTAAAGATTTCCAGATGCAGTTTCCGGATGCAAGCATCATGCTTATTGCCGAAAAAGGCACCATGGGCGTGGGCTCATCGCGCATGTCAGGCGTAAACAATGTGGCACTCTGGACG
>JAZKDS010000359.1:3930-4543 GCA_040387455.1 Bacteroidota bacterium | reverse complement strand
CTGGACGGGTAAACAGGCAAGCCCTTACATACCGTTTGTAAATAACGCGCCTATTGTAGCCGGAACTAACGGTATATCTCCGATTTTCCTTACAACGGTTGATGTTACCGGTGGTATAGGCATTGACCTTAAAAACTGGGTTAAAAAACATGATGAAAACGGTAACCTTGTGCGTAACGAAAAAGGCGAGCCTGTTCTTGAAGAGGTTTACCCTGTTACTACCGGAACCATATTGACTATAAACACCAAAGAGAAAAAATTATATCACGGCGACCAGGAACTGATTGACCTTTCTAAATCGTTCACGCCGCAAAAATTAGAATTTATCAAAGCCGGCGGTTCTTATGCTGTGGTTTTTGGTAAAAAAATACAAACATTTGCTGCCCAGGTTTTGGGTATTGATATTCCGTTGGTATTTGCTCCTTCAAAAGAAATTTCTGTTGCAGGACAAGGCCTTACGGCAGTAGAAAAAATATTCAATAAAAATGCAGTAGGTGTAACGCCGGGTAAAACGCTGTATGCGGGTTCTGATGTGCGCGTAAAGGTAAATATTGTGGGATCTCAGGATACTACAGGCCTTATGACCGCACAGGAATTAGAATCTATGGCGGCA
>JAZKDS010000359.1:0-3920 GCA_040387455.1 Bacteroidota bacterium | reverse complement strand
GCCGGTTGTTGACGGCGCCTACCAGTCAGGTTGCCATACGGCATCTGTTTGGGATAAAAAAGCGCAGGCAAATATTCCGAAACTGATGAAGTTTATGAATGATTTTGGTGTGATTACTGCCCGCGACCCGAAAGGCGTTTATCATTCAATGACAGATGTAATACATAAAGTACTGAATGATATTGTTGTAGATGAATGGGCTATTATCATTGGCGGCGACTCGCATACCCGAATGTCTAAAGGCGTTGCTTTTGGTGCAGATTCAGGAACAGTGGCGCTTGCACTGGCAACAGGTGAAGCATCAATGCCTATACCGGAGTCGGTAAAAGTTACGTTTAAAGGCGAAATGAAAGACTACATGGATTTTCGCGATGTTGTTCACGCTACACAATCGCAAATGTTGCAACAATTTGATGGTGAAAACGTATTCCAGGGCAGGATTATAGAAGTTCATATTGGTACACTTTTAGCTGACCAGGCATTTACGTTTACAGACTGGACAGCAGAAATGAAGGCAAAAGCCTCAATATGTATTTCGCATAATGATACTTTGATTGAATCATTGGAGATTGCAAAAAGCAGAATCCAGATAATGATTGATAAAGGTATGGATAACCACAATCAGGTATTACAAGGTTTGATTGACAAAGCAAATAAGAGAATTACGGAGATAAAATTAGGTGTAAAACCTGCATTAACTCCGGATGACAATGCAAACTATTATGCCGAGGTTGTAATTGACCTTGATATGATTGCAGAACCGATGATTGCCGATCCTGATGTAAACAACGAGGATGTTTCTAAGCGATATACTCACGATACCATTCGTACCATTTCTTTTTATGGTGGCGATAAAAAAGTTGATTTGGGCTTTGTAGGCTCTTGTATGGTTCATAAAGGCGATTTGAAAATCGTTTCTCAAATGCTTAGAAATCTGGAAGAACAGCAGGGCGAAGTGAAATTTAACGCTCCGCTTGTTGTAGCCGCGCCTACATATAACATTATAGATGAGCTAAAGGCTGAAGGTGACTGGAATTTGTTACAAAAGTATTCAGGCTTTGAGTTTAGCGACCTTTTACCTAAAGGCACCGCCCGTACAGAATATGAAAATATGATGTATCTTGAACGTCCCGGTTGCAACCTTTGTATGGGTAACCAGGAAAAAGCAGCCAAAGGCGATACTGTAATGGCAACGTCTACGCGTCTTTTCCAAGGGCGTGTTGTGGAAGATAGCGAACGTAAAAAAGGAGAGTCTTTACTTGCATCTACACCGGTTGTTGTGTTGTCGGCAATTTTAGGACGTATTCCAACTATTGAAGAATATAAAGCGGCAGTTGAAGGAATTAACCTGACCAAGTTTTCACCAGCTCATAACCAGTTGGCTGTATAATTTTGGTGCTTAAACTGTTAGCATAAATAAATGTATAATATTAAATTATAGAGATATGGCTTTTGATATTGAAATGATTAAAAAGGTGTATGAGAAAATCCTTTATTCTCACCTTTGGGAAGGCACACCTTCTCAGGCTTTTACACGTGGAAAAGACTACGTAGATTTTGCTCCTGACAGGGTAGCCTGCCAGGATGCAACCGCACAGATGGCACTATTGCAGTTTATGCATGCCGGTAAGGCTAAAGTTGCCGTGCCCACTACTGTGCACTGTGATCACCTTATACAAGCCAAGGTAGATGCAAAGACCGACTTAAAGCGCGCTAAAGAGCAAAGCAACGAGGTTTTTGACTTCCTTTCTTCTATATCTAACAAATACGGCATCGGGTTCTGGAAACCGGGTGCGGGTATCATCCACCAGGTGGTGCTTGAAAACTATGCATTTCCGGGTGGTATGATGATTGGTACCGACTCTCACACGGTTAACGCCGGTGGCCTTGGCATGCTTGCCATAGGTGTGGGTGGTGCTGATGCGGTAGACGTAATGAGCGGCATGGCATGGGAACTTAAATTTCCTAAACTGATAGGCGTTAAGCTTACAGGTAAGCTAAGCGGCTGGACGGCTCCTAAAGACGTTATCCTTAAAGTGGCGGGCATACTTACCGTAAAAGGTGGTACCGGCGCTGTGGTTGAATATTTTGGCGAAGGCGCAACTGCTATGTCTTGTACCGGTAAAGGTACTATATGTAACATGGGTGCAGAGATAGGTGCTACAACATCTACCTTTGGTTATGACGATTCTATGGACCGTTACCTGCGTGCTACCAACCGTGCCGATGTGGCCGATGCTGCAAACACTGTAAAAGAATACCTTACCGGCGACGCCGAAGTGTATGCTAACCCTGAGCAGTATTTTGACCAGGTTATAGAAATAAACCTAAGCGAGCTTGAGCCGCACCTTAACGGACCTTTTACTCCGGATTTAGCTACGCCTATATCTAAAATGAGAGAAGAAGCCGAGAAAAACAACTGGCCGCTTCAAATACAGGTGGGCCTTATAGGCTCTTGTACCAACTCTTCTTATGAAGATATTTCGCGTTCGGCATCAGTGGCGAAGCAGGTGTCTGATAAGAAACTGAAAACCAAAGCAGAATTTACCATCACTCCGGGATCTGAAGTGGTGCGCTATACCATAGAGCGCGACGGCTTTATTGACACTTTTGATAAGATGGGTGGTACCGTATTTGCCAATGCCTGCGGACCATGTATTGGTATGTGGGACAGGGAAGGTGCCG
Source organism: Bacteroidota bacterium (assembly GCA_040387455.1). GTDB lineage: Bacteria > Bacteroidota > Bacteroidia > Flavobacteriales > Flavobacteriaceae > Flavobacterium. The sequence continues at coordinate 1,235 of JAZKDS010000359.1, read as the reverse complement.
AGAAAGAAGAGCGTAACACTATTGTACACTCTTTTAACCGTAACTTTTCTAAAAGGGCAGATGGTAACCCTAACACGCTTGCGTTTGTAGGCTCGCCAGAGCTTGTAACAGCGCTTGCCATTGCGGGCGACCTTGGTTTTAACCCTATTACTGACAAGCTTATCAACGAAGATGGGGAAGAAGTAATGCTGGATGAGCCTACAGGTAATGAATTGCCTCCTAAAGGCTTTGATGCCGAAGATCCTGGTTACCAGGCTCCGGCGTCAGATGGCAGTGGCGTGCAAATTATTGTTAGCCCTACATCTGAGCGTTTAGAGCTATTGGCTCCTTTCCAACCATGGAACGGCGAAAACATTATGGGTGCCAAGCTGCTTATTAAAGCTTTTGGTAAATGTACTACAGACCACATTTCTATGGCGGGTCCGTGGTTACGTTTCCGTGGTCACCTTGACAATATTTCTAACAACATGCTTATTGGCGCAGTAAACGCCTTTAACCAAAAAACTAACAACGTTAAGAGCGAGCTTACAGGTGCCTATGATGCAGTACCTGCTACTGCGCGTGCTTATAAAGCGGCAGGCGTACCTACCATTGTTGTGGGAGACCATAACTATGGCGAAGGTTCATCTAGAGAGCACGCTGCCATGGAGCCACGCCACCTTGGTGTTAAAGCTGTACTGGTAAAATCGTTTGCACGTATACACGAAACCAACCTTAAAAAACAAGGTATGCTTGCGCTTACCTTTGCGAATGAGGCTGATTATGACCTGATACAGGAAGACGATACGTTTAACTTTATCGACCTTAAAGAGTTTGCTCCCGGTAAAGCACTTACGCTTCAGGTAGTACACGCTGACGGTACTGTAGATACTATTGTTGCTAACCATAGCTACAACCAAGGCCAGATAGGCTGGTTTGTAGCCGGTAGTGCCCTAAACCTTATTGCCGCTGCAGGCGCCGAGGCTACAAATTAATTTGTATACATTTTTAGTTTTATATAGTGGAAAAGGCTCCCCTTGTGCAAACAGGGGGAGTTTTTTTATTTTAGGCTATTAGCTGTTAGCTTTTTGGAATGCAGATGCCACAGATTGAGCAGATTTACAAGGTTTTTTTTCAGGTACCGTCATTGCGAGCGTAGCGCGGCAATCTCATAACGAAACTAAAATACGTGCTCTACAACAATGAGATTGCCGCGCTACGCTCGCAATGACGGCGCGTGCCTAAAATATTTCCCA
>JAZKDS010000358.1:418-8884 GCA_040387455.1 Bacteroidota bacterium | reverse complement strand
ATGATTACTCCTTCCTGAGTGACCCTGCATGCCCTAATGAACTTAAGATTCTTGCTGCCGATAAAATCACGGCTTATAAAGCCTATCAGAGCGCCCACGAAAAACTTCAGCAGGCTGAGGCCGGTACATTACAGCTAAGCGATAAAGATAAGCTGAGGGCTGCACAGGCTGCCGAAAGATTCTTTGCCCAGGGCGAAGAAATTAAATCCGAATTTGAACACTACAAGGCAACCGGCACTATACTGGGCAAACATCCCATCTTTAAAGAGCTGGAGGCACAGCGCGAAGTAGAGGCAATGACTAATGACGACTGCCTTAAATACATTCATAACATGAAATCATTTACTTCCCGGGCTAATAAGGATATTGCCAATGCCGTATCTGAAGATAAAAAGGCAGAGCTGCAGGCCAAGCTTGATGCACGTAACCATAAGCTTGCCCTGGTAAATAAAAAGCTGGGCTTAAGTGGTAAATAAATTTTTTAATTATAAGGAGCTGTCTGCCGAAAAGCAGGAAGAAACTAAGTCAGGCGCTTATGTTTCCAAATACCTGGCCACACACTTTGAAAAGGTGGCAAATCTTGAGGATGATCTTACCCGGTTACCCACGCCCGGCGAATTCTTCTTCCTGCAGTCAGGCAGCGCCTTTAATGCTTTTACGTTCATCCCTATGATTGCCCGGCGCTTTCCTGTAAAGGAACTGTTTGCCAGTACCTATAGCATCAACCGGCGCGTTATAGATGCCCTGATGGAACTGCATGATAAAGGTGCTATTGAGCAGGTAACGCTCCTGGTGTCAGAAAGTATGATAAAGCGCAATCCGGTTACCATCGATAACCTGCATGCCATGGCCGCAAGCCGGCCAAACGTAAAAGTCTATTACGCCTGGAGCCACGCAAAGATATGCCTGCTTAAAACTCAGGATTTTCACTTTGTGATAGAGGGTTCGGGCAACTGGAGTGAGAATGCCTACTTTGAACAATACCTGCTGGCCAATGACGAAGGCCTCTACAATTTTAGAAAATTATTATTTGAAGACCCTAAACTAAAAAAATACTGATGGATCTCTTTCAAATTTTCATAATACCGGTCGTGCTGCTGACTATAGCAATGCAGGCAGCGCAGTTCCATGACTTCAGGGAGTGGCGTAGCCAGGTAATTGAAGGTATTTATGTGGCAGTTATAATTGCATTAATGATCTACGCTAACTTTTTCCCATGCCTAAACAACTTCCTGCCGTAATATTATCAGATGAGCAGCTGGAGGCCGTGGCCGACCTTGCCGCTACAAATTACTCTCCGGAAAAAATAGCGCTCTACCTTCAGGTAGATAAAGCCGGCTTTATGCAGCAATGGTTTGACAGGTGCAGCCTGATACGTGAGGCGTATGACGGTGGCCAGCTCAAGGCAGAGTTTGAAATAAACCAAAAGCAATTGGAGCTAGCGCGTGCCGGTAACATTACTGCAGCGCAGATCTTCCTCAAGGAATCTGCGGCCATTAAAATTGAGAACCTTAAAAAACAATGCCTTTTCGGGGAATGACACTAGAAGACGTAACACTTGATCAGCTATATGACTTTATGGAGCGGGGCAGCATTAAAAATGCGCCTCAGCACATAGTAGATTATGTCCAGATGCTGGATAAAATCAGGGGTATGATTTACCGCTTTGATATTTATGGTAACCGGGATATGGTTATTAAGCACATTGTCCTGTCCTATGGTTTTTCAGCGCATAAAGCCGGGCAGGTGTACAATGAAACCCTTGAGTACTTCTATGTAGATGCCGGTGTTTCAAAACAGGCCTTTCTTAATTATTATGCCGACCGCATGGAGAAGGTGGCCAATTTTGCAGCCCTGGCCATGAAAGATGTAAATGATGCAGCAAAGGTATTTGCAATGTACCGTGACCTGGCCACACATAGGGAAGTCCATGTACCGGATAAGGAAGAATTACCGGATCATTTCTTTGATAAGCCTGTAAACCTGCTCTCTCTGGATGCTTCAATTTTTGAATTTGGAAACGCTAACCTTAAAGAAGTTGAGTCATTTATTGACAAAATGCCGGAACTGACAGAAAAACAGAAAATCAGGATTAAACAAGAAGCCAGGATTTTACCTTTAAAACTATTCCCTAATGAGCAGGAAGACCCACGTAAGTCATAATGACCCTTTTATAAAGCCACAGTATGCAAACTGGCTGTCGTTAATGATTGAATGTATACAGCCAAAAGATTTGTACCTGGTTGCCGGCCGTGCCACAGCAAAAACAGCAGAGATTATAGCGCAGCGCTCGCAAAATATCATGTATGACATGCCGCACAGCCAACAGATTTTTGTGTCAGACACCCACGTAAACGCCATGCTTAATATTATGCCTACATTATTTGAAGGGTGGGAGCGCAAAGGCTGGAAGCTTGGCCGTGATTATGTAACAGATCAGCGGCCTCCAAAGCATTTTAAAGCCTGTTATAAGCCTACAAACAGCTTTCTGCATACAGTGTCAGTCAAAACCGGCGTGCGGCTTATTCTTGGTAGCCTTGACCAGCCCAGCGGCTTAGCCGGTAACTCATATCAGCATCTTTATGGCGATGAGTCCAGGATATTGAAACATGCTAAGTTAAAAAAGATAAACCCTGCAATCCGCGGGGAACATGCGCAGTTTGGCCACTCCGTTTTTTACCGGGGCAAAACATTTACAACGGACATGCCCAATATCCTTAACAATGATGATGACTGGATTTTAGGCCACGAAAAAGACATGAATATTGATCAAATTAAAGTTGCTTTGCAGGCTGGGGTAAAACTAAACCAAGTAAAACTGGAGATGTATAATGCGCAGCTTGACCAGGATGAAAAAAAGGTAGCGCTTTTGCTTAAGCAGGTAGTACGATGGACAGAGAAATGGATAAGGCTCCGCATGGATTCGGTATTTTTTTACATGGTTTCATCTTTCGTAAATTCTGATGTGCTACAGGCCGGCTATTTTAAAGACCAGCTTATTGACTTAGGCCCGGAGGAATTTAAAAGTGCCGTGCTGTCTTTTAAAGTCGACCTGAAAAAAGGGGAAAAGTTTTATGGGTCGCTGTCAGAACAGCACTTCATTGATGATGGCGTAAATACTTCTTATTACGACAAATACAAGCTAACCGATTCGATTGAAGAAAGCAGCCTGGCATTACGCTATATTGACCATAATAAGCCGCTGGACGGCAGTATTGACTTTGGTGATATGTGCAGTATGCCTACGGGCCAGTACAACGGCAGGAACCTATATTTTTTTAAAGAATTTTATACGCTGGCCCCGGAGAGTTCGCGCGAGCTCGCTGCCAAATTCAGGAACTTCTATAAGCATCATAAAGTTAAGATTCTGAATTTGTACTACGACCGGTCGGGTAATCAATATCAATATGTGAAACGTGACTGGGCATCTGAAGTAAAAAATGAGATAGAGTTTGTAAATGGCTCATCCACTGGATGGAAAGTGAACCTGATAAGTAGGAACCAGGCAACCATTTTGCAGGAAGAAGAATATAATTTTGTGCGTCAGCTTCTTGATGAGAGCAACCCCAATTTGCCTAAAGTAAGAATTGATATTTTTGGCTGTAAATGCATGAAAAGCAGTTTGGAACTTACAAAGATATTAGTGAAAGTAGATACTAAAACGGGCAGAAAGACCATTCATAAAGACAAATCATCTGAAAAATTGCCGTTAGCCTCAAGGCCGATGTTCTCAACTAACTTTTCAGATGCTTTTAAGTATTTTGTGTATAGGCCCGAATGGGTTAAATACACTAAAAGAAATACTGCTTCCTTCTCGGGTTCCGGCCCCGGAGTGTTTTAGAGATGGGAGTTTCCATCCAGCCGAGCGCGTGAGCGCGAGAAATTTAAAACGCCCCTATAGGGGCGTTTTTTGGTGTAATGACCACTATAGGCAAATGAATACTGCCGTATCAGGAACAACTGCTGTCCCATCTGCCCAATATTCTGGATGAACTCCCAAAAATATGGTTCGGCACTGTTTAGTCTGAAACCATGCATGTTGCGGACCCACTTCCGGATACTGATCCGTGGTAGCCTGGTAGGCTGTAACAGGTGGCATTTCTGAAGAGTTGCTTGTTAGTGATAATGCCGATACAACAGCAAATAAAACACTAGTAATTAAAATTTTCATAATTGATAGGTTTAATCGTTAATTATGAACAAGTTAGGTTTTTTTTGTGTCGGTATTCTCGGTAATCGTTTGATTTTAAGATTTCTTTAACCATTTATACAATTTATAATTGTAGCAATTACAGTTATATTTATTTTGTAGTTATGACGTTGAATTATTGAGTCTTACAAATTAAATTTGGAAAAATTCAGGTGTAAGTTTTTATCCAAATTTAACATGAGAAATTCCGTCCAGCCGAGCGCGTTAGCGCGAGAAATTTTATAAAAACGCCTTTAGGGCGTTTTTATATTTCAAGCTGTACTGCTATCTATTTTTTGTAAAAGGTGGTAGGCAGTACTTATTTTAAGTTCCTGCACGAGTTTAAGCTTGTTTTGCGTAATGGTTTGCAGTATTTCTATGTTCTGCAATGTGGTAAGTTCCTTTATCATAGGGAAACTTAGATTTTTAAGGTAGGGCAATGCTACACTTTTAAAATCTTCTATCCGCAAAAAGGGGATAACGCTACCGCAAAACTGGTGTTCGTATTTTTTTGCAATGTGCAGCACGCTGCAAATTTCATAAGCATATACAAAGTCCGTTTCTATCACCCAGCTGTTACGCTTGGGTTCACGCAGGGGTCGCCCGGCGTTCAGCCCTTTCGACTGGATATAGAAAATATTCGGTTTTGGAATATGCTTTGCAGGGTCGTAAGTGGTAACCTTAAAAAACATAGTCGTTAAAATCGTTCGTGGCTTCTGCATTGTCCTGTATAAATAGCTCTGCTATTGCCTGGGCTTTATCGTAGGCGCTTTTACACTGTTTTTTAAAGTGTTCGTAGTCTGGGTAATTGAAAATAGCTGAAAAGCCTTTACTGTGAAGTATAGATATGACTTGGTCACTAAGCCGAAAAGCCGTAGCTTTGGCATGAATTATTTTGTACATCGCGTATAATTAATTTAATTGTTTAACAGCCCGAAGTCTTGACCCTTCGGGCTGTTTGTTTTTACTCTTAGATTGAAAACTCTAAAATTTCCTGTTTAGTTTTTTCAATCCTTGCATCTAAATGCTTCCTTGCAACTTCAATAACTTCATCAATTACCTGTGTGTTGGTAAATTCAAAAGCATAACCTGAAACATTAGAAAGTTTAAAGCGTTCCTGTGTTCCATCGCTTGATAGCACAAAGGTGTTCAGCTCGTCCTGCTTTTCAATAAGCTGTTCGTAACGCTCTGACAAAACACTAAAGTTCTTCATGTTTTTAATCCTTTGTTCTGCTGTAGGGTTCAAAATCGCCCTTAGTTCAGTTTCTTTCTTTTGCAGGTCGATTTTAGGCGTTTCTGCCTTTTTTTCGGTAGGCAGGTTCTTAACGGTTTCATCTTTTTTAATTGCATCTGTTTTTGCGTTCATGGCGTATAAGTATTTGATTATTAATACTTAAAGATACGAAAAACACTAATTTTATGCAAATGCATGGTGTGAAATCACTCTAAAATCATGCAATTTTTACTACTTCTAAATTGGGTAAAACCATCTTTAAAAAAGTCGAAAAACTTGTAATTATCAAAAAATAAAAAACACTAAGTAACACAAAATCAACAAACAAACCCTAAAAAGGTTTGTGTTGTTGATGTTTATCTAACGAAGTATACCGCCCCGCTAAGTTTCGTGTTTGCGGTTGCATGAGGGGGGTACGGATGGGATATATGAGGGGGCGCACCACCATAAGCAGGTGCGAAGCACACCTCTTTTTCATGTGAACACCAGTGTTTACTGGTATTTCTCATGTTACAGCGTGCATGCAATTGCATGTGTAATCTTGCATAAATATGTATTTGCATGCAACAAACCATCACACCCTACCAGGCCATCAAGCGAATGCGTGAGCTGACTGCGCTTGGTATACCGTTTAGCTTTGGGTTCTACAGCCTGGACACTACCCGTGGTACCAGTGATGGGCTTAAGGGTGTAGCCAAGGGCATACTGCGCCTGGGCCTGCGCAATGACCAGAGCCCGAAGGCTAAGACACTCATAGCCTACACTGACCACAGTGCAGGCGAAGAGCCCAGGTTCTTCCACCTGGCATTACTGATGACATTCAATAATTATACAATCAAACCATGAGTTACATTGAATATGTAGGCAGGGATGCCATAGTGCAGGCAGATAAGGTTGCGTATACGTACGCGGTATCAGAGACGCCAAGAGAACTACAACAGAGCAACCGGCAAAAGGATAACCTTAACTGGAGCACGCGCAATAATGTAGTAGGGGATTATATTGTTTATCCTTATGGTAATAACAATGATCTGCCAGACCAAATAAAGGAGGTAGTATCAAATAACTCAATAGCGCCCGGTATACTCAATAAGAAGACTGAACTGTTGTGGGGTTCTGGTCCTAAGTTATATAAAGAAGTGTTTGAGGATAGGCAGTTGATAAAGGACTGGCAGGACAACACTACCATACAGGCGTGGCTGGATACCTGGGATAGTGAGGCTTATATACTACAGGGGTGTGTGGAGTATCAGCATATGCAGGGTATCTTCAGTAAGTTCATACAGGCTAAGGGAGGCAGGCTAGGTAATAACTTCATCCATAGTCTTGAAGGTGTAGGGCCACATCGTGCGCGCCTGGCCTCTTTACGCACTACCACTGATTATAAGCCTACCCATGTAATAACTAACGACTGGAGCTTCGCCGGCCCTCAGTCATTGGAGTATAAAGTCTACGACAAATTCAACTTCTTACAGCCCTTTGCCTCTAAAAATGCCATCCTTTACAGCAACATGCATAGTTTCTGCACAGATTACTATGTCATACCAAGCCTCTATGGCAATATGGAATGGATGCGGAACTCAACCGCTGTACCACTTGTTCTGAAAGCCCTCTCAAAAAACCTGCTCGGCCTTAAATACCACATTGTTTCGCCGCAGGCCTATTGGGACGCAAAAAAGGACTTGCTGATCGAAAACTGCGTTAAAATGGGGCAGGAATACAATGACAAAATGCTTCACAAGCTGCAGGAAGACACCCTCCGCACCATTGGCGACGTATTATCAGGAATCGAGAACACAGGTAAATTCCTGCATACCATTAAAATCATTGAAATTGATGGCAATAACATCCTTGAGCATGGCTGGGAGGTTAATGTTATCGACCAAAAAATCTCTGACCTGGTTAACGCTCAGGTTAAGATTGCCGATCGTGCCGATATGGCTTTATCTGCCGGTATAGGGCTACATGGATCACTGGGCAACATTAGTGGCCGCGGCACAAACGATAGCGGCTCAGAGCAGCTGTATGCCCTTAAAAACTATATGGCCACCGGCATCGATATCCCTGAAATGATTGTATTAAAAGCCATGAACTACGCCCTGAAGGCTAATTTCCCCGGGCTTGGCCTCAAAATGGGCTTCTACCACATGCAGCCTGAAAAAGAGCAGGATATCAACCCTGAAAAACGCCTTAAAAACAACGTATAATGGAACTACTATTTGATAAAGAGGGCGCAGACCCATCAGACGAACTAAAATCGCTCCTGGGCTTTGTAGATGCTGATATAAACTTCGACAAGATAAAGCCCGATGCCACTACGGCTACAAACGACTTGGTGCAGCTCATTGGCCAGCCGATGTATGATGCCGTGCTTGATGCCTATAAAGATGACGGTGCAGACGAAGCATCAGAATACTTGGTATATGTAACGCGCTATCCGGTTGCGGTAGATGCGTACCGGCTGTTTGCCCCTGACATGGACCTTTCGCATACCAATAATGGCCGAAAAATGCGCCAGGATGATAATGAGAAGCTGCCGTTTGAGTGGATGATCGAAAAAAATAATGAGGCGCTTGAAAGGCGTTATTACCGCGCGCTGGATGACATGCTCAGGCATTATGAAACCCTTGACGCGTGGAAAGCTACTGAGGCCTACAAAAGGCTGCACCGGCTGTTTATTACGACCACAGACCAGTTTGACGAGCACTTCAGGATAGGCAGCCGCCTGGTGCTGCTAAAGCTTGAGCCGGGTATCAGGCAATGCGAGCAGCGCGAAATAAAGTCACGCATTGGTAAAACTAAGTTTGATGCGCTCAAGGCGGCGCTTACTTCGGGAGAAGAACTTCCGGATACTGATAAGGAACTACTGGAACTCATCAGGGAGGCGTGTGTGTTCTACGCTATGGCGTGGGCTATGCTCCGGCTGACGGTTACCATCTTCCCTGAAGGTGTATTGCAGGCTTATACGTCCGATCGGGACACCGTAAAGATAAAGCGGCCCGCTGCCAAGCTCGAAACGCAGGCAGCGCGCCTGGCCTTTCTG
>JAZKDS010000358.1:0-408 GCA_040387455.1 Bacteroidota bacterium | reverse complement strand
ACAGCACGTGGCGCCGGTGGCTGTAATTGTGCCGGGCACAATAGAAGATGCCCAACCCAAAATTATAACCGGAGAAAAATTCATATCACTATAACACGATGAAAAAAAGAGCAGCAGCATTTTTCCACCTGGTGTGGAACTGGAGAAAGTACAGGAAGTTTAAAGGCTTTGAAAAGAAGCTGGAGGTAGTATTGCTTAAGCAGGAAAAAGAGCGGATGGATAGGGAAGTAGACCAGATCATCCTAAAGCACGAAATAGTAAAACACATGAAAATGTTCATGAAGGTCAATGCCCGCAGCAGGTATATTCCACGTAACCCCAAGAGCAAAGAGATCTGCCGCCAGGAGGTATTCGGCATTTTTGGCGAGCGTATGGCAAAACTGGGCATTGGCCTTAAACAAGACCTTA
>JAZKDS010000357.1:4123-5248 GCA_040387455.1 Bacteroidota bacterium | reverse complement strand
TTTGCCGGTCTGGGGCGGTATGCGCACCTGGTCTATCAGGCTACGGATATCATCTACCGAGTTGTTGCTGGCAGCATCGAGCTCAAACACGTTAAAGGCAAAATCTTCATACGGGTTGTCATAGCCTTCCTGGTTTATTTTACGGGCCAAGATGCGCGCGCAGGTGGTTTTACCCACACCACGAGGGCCAGTAAACAGTAATGCCTGGGCTAAATGGTTGCTTTCTATAGCGTTAAGCAGCGTATTGGTAATAGCCTGCTGACCCACTACATCCTTAAAGGTTTGTGGGCGGTATTTACGGGCTGATACTATAAACTGTTCCATAGGCGTCTGGACAAAGATAATTAGATTATTGGATTTTTAGACGCTTAGTATTTTAGATTTTTAAGCGACTTATCCACATCTTTTATAAACCCTTTTAGGCCATGCTTTTACTGTTTGATGAATTTGATTGTAGTAAAATATGCCATGACGGCAATACAATTGTATAAATACTTATGATTCCTGTTTAACAGGTATATAAATATCGAACGTTGCCCCTTTATTAATTTCGCTACTTGCAGTAATAATCCCATTATGATTTTCCACTATTTTTTTTACAATAGTAAGGCCAATACCTGTACCTTCATAATTGCCTTTTTCGTGTAATCGTTGAAAAATATCAAAGATTTTACTACTGAATTTTGGGTCGAAACCAATTCCATTATCAGTTATACTAATATGATGATGATCTGATTTTAAAATAAATTTATTGGCGCTTAAAGAGTTGTATTTGATAAATTTACTCTTGATAGTGATATGCGGCTTTAGCCCAGGTTCACAAAATTTGAGAGAATTGCTAATTAAATTTTGCAACAGTTGACGAAACTGAAACGGAATAATATAAACCTTATGAAGTTTATGTAATTCAATTGTGGCCGCTTTTTCCTGTAATTCTTCTTTAAGCGCAGCCATTGTTTCCCTTACAATTTTATTAAGGTCACAGTCTTCAAAATTTCTTTGTGTAACAGTAGTGCGCGAATAAGCGAGCAAATCATTTATTAATGTTTGCATATGCAATGCTGAAAGCTTTGTACGGTCAACATAATATCGTCCTTTAACAGATAAATTATCGTATTCTTCATC
>JAZKDS010000357.1:0-4113 GCA_040387455.1 Bacteroidota bacterium | reverse complement strand
GGAAAAAGCCTGTATTTTTCTTAAAGGCTCTTGTAAATCATGACTTGAGATGAATGCAAAAGATTCTAATTCTTTATTTAAAATCAATAATTCTGCCGCACGCTTTTCTTTTTCCTGGTTTTGATAGGCAAGCTCTTTATTTGCTATAATTAATTCTGCAGCGCGTTTTTCTTTTTCCTGATTTTGATAAGCAAGTTCTGTATTGGCAATAATCAATTCGGCTGCACGTTTTTCTTTTTCAATAATCTCAAGTGCCAGTTCTTTATTAGCAATTACCAATTCAGCTGCTCGTTTTTCCTTTTCTGTATTTTGATAGGCGAGTTCTGTATTGGCAATGATTAATTCTGCTGCACGGTCTTCCTTTTCCTGATTTTGATAAGCAAGTTCTGCATTTGCAATGATTAATTCTGCCGCACGTTTTTCTTTTTCAATAACCTGAAGTGCCAATTTTTTATTTGCGGCAACTAATTCTGCGGCATAGTTTTCTGCCCCTTCTGATTGAAAGACACTATTTTTATTTGTCGGGATTAATCTTTTGCCCATTTATTTTAAATAACATTCAAAGATAGTTTATGTATGGCTATGTAGTGTAATTTTCAGCACAATATTCAAAGGAATAGCACTCATAATACAGCCATAAAATTGCATAAACTTTTGCGTGATTAAAACAAAAAATTAATGCTTACGGGCTAATTTTTTTACCAGGAAGGGTAGTGTAAGCCCCTGGCCCAAAAGTGTAAACAATACTACTGCTACCGATATAAAGATGATTTCGTTACGCAACGGAAAGGGTGTACCATCTTCCAGCTCTTTGGGTAAACCTATGGCAATGGCTAATGATACTATGCCGCGCATGCCGCTCCAGCTGATGATAAGGCTGTTGCGAAGGTCCAGCAGCGCTTCTTCAGATATTTTACCTCTTTTTTTAGAAAAGGCTTTTTGCAGGCCTATCCGTTGGGTAAATACCCTCAGCATCCGTATAAGAAGGGTTACTACCGTAATAAGCAGTGCATAAATAAGGTAAGGTACTATTTGGTCTTGCGGAATATTTTTTAATACATAAGGAAATTGTAGCCCTATAAGTATAAAAATGAGGCCGTTAAGCATGAATATAATAATATCCCAAATATTTTTTGACTGGTTTTTTAAATGCTCCGGGAAAACCTTGTTGCTAACATAGGCAATAGAAAGGCCAAGCGTTACCACGGCTATTACACCCGATACGTGCAGTTCTTCGGCTACCAGGTAGGTAATAAAGGGCAGAAGCAGTAAAAAGCTGATGATTACTACGGTATTACTCTTTATAAACTTAAGTAAAAAAGATAGCCTTGCCATTACAGCACCTACCACAAGCCCACCTGCTAACAGCACCACAAAGTTTAAGGATGCCTTCCAGAATACAAAGGCGGTACCGGTTACTGCGGCCACGGCAAAACGGTAGGCTACCAGCGCAGAGGCATCATTAATAAGGCTTTCGCCCTCAAGTATCGTGGTGGTTTTGTGCGATATGCCAAGCCCTTTTGTAATGCTCATGGCAGCAACGGCATCTGTAGCCGAAAGTATGGCACCCAGAACAAAAGCCAAGGGCCACGTCATGCCCGGTACAAGGTAATAAGCTACAACTGCAATGCCCACTGTGGTTAAAAATACCAGTGTTATGGCTAATGTGCTTATGGTGTTTATATGTGTCTTAAAATCTTTAAGCGGAATATTAAACGCAGCATCATACAGCAAAGGCGGCAGGAATATCAGGAAAATAATCTCAGGGTTTATTTCTATTTTAGGCAAGGATGGCGAAAACCCTACGGCAATTCCGGCTACGATAAGCAGGATGGGGTAGGGGAACTTTAGCTTTTCTGCCACGGCAGAAAGGGCTATCATAATGGCAAGTATAAAGAGTACTACGGTGTAGTTTTCCAAATGATTTCAACGTTTAGAAATTAGAATAAAATCTTTGCACTAAATTACAAATTCATAAGTTACAATAAACATAGTTTTTAAACCATTCATTATTTTCTTACATTTATCATGACTAATTTACCTCCTTATGAAATTTAAATCAATTGTTTTTTTGCTTTTGATATTTCAGTTCGCCACTGCACAGGAAACCCTTGATACGCTGCTTAAGGGACTAAAATTTTCTGATCAGCATATCTCATTAAAACAAGTAGAGAAAGGCACTGACTATTTTAATTATATGAGTGCAGGGAAGAATTTCTTTCTTAAAAGGCCCCATTATACCTGCTGCGATTTTATAGTATATCATATTAAAACGGTTGATAATTTATCTTACTTCGGATTGGTTGCTACTTATGAACTTGAAGAAGAAGAATTTTTAGATCCTATAGAACATTATTATATTTTTTTTGATAATAAAGAGCAGAAGTGCTTTATATTAGAATCTAATGGATTAGGTTTAGGTGGTACTAGTAAAGTTAGTAATGATGAACTTGTAGTAGGCGGTGTGGGTTTATCCGGTCAATTGGGGAAAGTAGTAAAGCTGGATGCAAATTTGGTTCCTGTATCAGGCGTTTATGTAACTTATAGAGTATGAAGTGTATATACTTGAAACGTATGATATGGGTGTGAAGGAAAGTTATAAAAGGAGGCTGAACCTATCTGAAAATAAACCCAGCCTCAAAACAATATTATACAATGATTTTTTATTATTATTTGACACATCCGTGTATAGCGAACCGATTAAATCTAATATTGATGACAGCGTTCATATCTATTATTTTGAAAGAACGCCCTACAGTGAATAATCACGCCACTACCTCTGCAATATCTTCGGTAGAAAGCAAGTCCAGTAAAGCATGTTCAGATGGGTTGAGCTCTCCGGCGTTATGGGCTTCGGTTACGCTATAATTCCAGATGGAACCTTTTTCATAAGCGGCTACAACTGTGGGATGCACATAATACTTTTTACACACTGTGCGCGTATTGCCCAGCTTTTCGGCTACATGGTCTAATACATTTACTATGTTTTTTTTAAGTTCAGTCTGGGTTTTAAACTCGCCCAATTCATGAAAAGCACATAGCGCATTGAGGCTGCCTGCCCATGCACGGAAATCTTTTGCGGTAAAATCTTCGCCAGAAACTTCTTTTAGGTAATGGTTAATATCGCCAGAGCCAACGGTATGGTGTTTACCATCGCTATCATAATACTGAAATAATTCCTGACCGGGTATGTCCTGGCATTTTTTAACCAGGTTAGCCATGCGGCGGCTGTGCAGCTTAATTTTGTGCTTTACGCCTTTTTTGCCCACAAACTCAAACCAGGTGGTAGCGCCGTTAAACTTTACATGTTTGTCGCGCAGCGTGGTAAGCCCAAAGGAACCGTACAGTTTTTTGTAAGCATCATTACCTATACGGATGTTAGTGAGCTCTATAAGCTTAACCACAAGCGCCACAACTTTTTGATAAGGGAGGCCGCTGCATTTAAGGTCTTTGTCTATCTGTTCACGAATATGAGGCAGGGCAAGGGCAAAACGCCTCAGCCTGTAGAATTTGCTCTGGTTGCGAATCTTGTTCCAATCGGGGTGGTAGCGGTATTGCTTCCGACCCTTAACATCGGTACCGGTTACCTGCAGGTGGCCATTTTCAAACGGTGATATCCATACGTTTTCCCATGCCGGCGGAATAACCAGCTTTTTAATGCGCTCTAATACTTGTTTGTCTTTTATGGTAGCGCCGGTTTCATCTTTAAAAGTAAAGCCGTTGGCACGGCGTTTCCTGTAAAAACCTGTATCAGATTTTAAAGAATAGCGCAGGCCAACGGCTTTAGCTGTTGATTTAGGATCGCTCCCTATTTTTTCGAGCTTTTTTTGCAGGCGGTTCATGGCTTATTGATTCTGTGCGCGGTCTTTAATGCTCATATCAAGAAGCCTCCTTGCGGCATCATTTTCATATCCGCCGGGACCCACTACAAAAACGCCTTTTTCACCTTTGTCAGATTTTATACCATATACGGTAACTTCGTCTCCGGGGTCGCTTTCGCCCTCATAACGGTAAATATGTTCTATAGAAAACTCATTAGCATTGTGTGCTATACTTTCTTCTTCAAGGTTAAAATCTGTTGTGAAACCTTTTTCGGCCAGTTCTTCTAAAGCT
>JAZKDS010000356.1:0-2033 GCA_040387455.1 Bacteroidota bacterium | reverse complement strand
CTTCGGTTAACCCCGAAAGCGAAGATGTAGAGCGTATGCGTAAATTTGGTGAGCTGATAGGTATGGCTTTCCAGATAAAAGACGACCTTTTTGATTATACCGATGATGCCATAGGCAAACCTACCGGTATTGACATCAAAGAGCAAAAAATGACCCTTCCGCTTATTTATGCCCTTAACCACTGCACTAAGGACGAGAAGAAATGGGTTATCAACTCGGTTAAAAACCATAACAAAGATAAAAAGCGCGTAAAGGAAGTCATCAATTTTGTAAAGCAAAAAGGTGGCTTAACCTATGCCGAAGAAAAAATGGTAGAGTTTAGGGAAGAAGCGCTTTTACTACTTTCAGGTTATGAGTCATCTGCTTATAAAGATGCACTTAACCTTATGGTAAACTACGTTATAGAGCGCAAGATTTAAGGAGCGCTTACCATTTTGACACCCATTTATATAAAATGATATTTTTATTTAGATATTTTTAAGATTTAGGCATTACGAAAACGATATAATTAATATATTTACCGTAATTCCAATATCCAAAACATCTATGAAAAAAAATTACATTTCGTTATTCCTGGCTTTTGCTGCCATGAGCGCTGCAAATGCGCAGGAAGACATGAACTTTGAACCCACAGGCGTGGGCGCAGGTTACACCTGGAACGTTTTTGAAAACGACACCAACCCCGCTTTAGAGTTTGTAACAAACCCTAACCCTACGGGTGCTAACCCATCGGGCACTGTGGCTAAGTACACTACCCTGATTACCGGCCAGCCGTATGCCGGCTGCGAAACCAACCACGAAAACGGTATGGCTGATTTTGTACTGGATGCCGACCATGCCATTATAAAAATAATGGTATACAAATCTGTAATTAGCGATGTGGGCATTAAGCTGGTTACACCCAGCAGCGCCGCACTACCTGAGATGAAAATAGCCAACACCCAGATTAACAAATGGGAAGAGCTTACGTTTGACTTTACATCGCAAATAGGCTTTTTTACAGAGCCGTTTGACCAGATTGTGGTATTTCCTGATTTTACTAACGGCCCACGTACCTATGGTACCGTGGTTTATTTTGACAACATTAGCTTTGGCGAAAGCGAGCCGCCTGTAGGCCCTACAGAGCCTATGACTCCTGCACCCGACCCTACCCTGCCGCAAAGCCAGGTAATATCTATGTTTAGTGGTGTATATACTAATGTGCCGGTTGATACCTGGCATACCGACTGGTCTTCGGCCGGGCTGCAAGACATACAGATACAAGGCAACGACACTAAAAAATATACGGGGCTTAACTACGTGGGTGCCGAAACGGTTGCCAACCAGATTGACGCTACCGATATGACCCATTTTAACATCGATGTATGGTCGCCTAACTTTACGCAATTCCGTATAAAGCTGGTAGACTTTGGCGCTAACGGCGTTTATGACGGTGTAGGCGTGGCCGATGATAAAGAACATGAGCTTACTTTTGAAACCCCTGTACAGAGTCAATGGATAAGCTACCACATTCCGCTTGGCAACTTTACCAACCTTGCTACAAGGGCTAACCTTGCACAGTATATTTTTAGCACAAGTAATGCCGGTACGGTATTTATAGATAACGTTTATTTTAGTAATGAAACTGCCGCCGGAACGCAGCAGTTTACTAAAGGCAGCGTTGCCCTATACCCTAACCCTGCGCATGATGTGCTTAATCTTAACGCACAACAAACCATAGAAAAAGTAACCGTACACAACATGCTGGGCCAGCAGGTACTTGCTACTGCACCTCATGCTAATGCTGCTGCAATTAATGTAGCACAACTGCAAAATGGCATGTATGTGGTTAATACCATTTCGGGCGGTGTGGCAACATCGCAAAAATTTGTAAAACAGTAAGTAATAATTTTGTGTATATAACCTGAGTGAGAGGCTTCCGGAAACGGGAGCCTTTTTTTGTTACCTTTATACGTATAGCATATATTTCTGCGTTGTAAGAATAATCACCTTGCCATGAACCTCAAAAAAATATTCGTATTACTATCCTTTTG
>JAZKDS010000355.1:0-6127 GCA_040387455.1 Bacteroidota bacterium | reverse complement strand
GCGATTTTTATTAAAGTTACGTCAATTAATTGTTATTTATTCCAAATCTTCCAAGCCTTTTCTGCCTGATACACAAGCATATCATAGCCATTTTTTGTAGCGGCACCACTTTGTTTGGCTAGCCTTAAAAATTTTGTTTCGGCAGGATTATAAACCAGGTCAAAGGCAATATGCTTATCTGTAAACAAGGTGTAATCTATAGGCGGGCACTGGTTTATATCAGGGTGCGTGCCCAGTGGCGATGTATTTATAATGATTTGATATTCATCAAAAACATCTTTTGTAAGGTCAGAATACGGAAAAATAACTTCGCTGCCCGCCCGGGATACAAAGTCATATTCAATTTTAAGGTCGCGCAGTGCATATGCAACGGCTTTGCTGGCCCCACCGGTACCCAGTATCAATGCTTTTTTATGATGTTTTTTAAGCATCGGTTTCAGTGCTTTTTTAAAGCCATACCAGTCGGTATTATATCCTTTGGTCTTTCCGTTTTTAGAAATGGCAATGGTATTTGCAGCGCCTATTTTTTTGGCTTTTTTAGATAAGCCATCCAGGTAAGGCAGTACCTCTTCTTTATACGGAATGGTAACGTTAAGCCCTTTGAGGTTTTTATTGTTCAGGAGTATCTCTGTAAACTCTTCTATATCCTCTATATCAAAATTGCGGTAGGTATACTCTTCCAGCTTTAGCTTTACAAATTTTTCTTTAAAATAACCTGCCGAAAATGAGTAGCTTATATTGCGGCCCACAAGGCCAAAAATTTTATGTTTCATTCTAAATCTAAATTCTGTTATGGCACTTTTATAACAACCTGAGTACTGTATAATGCCCTTACCGGTTTGCTGTTAATTATACCGGGATTCCACTTTGTTTTTAGCTGGGCTAAAACCCTAAGCACTTCTTTCATAACGGTTGTGGTGGGGGCTTCAACAATTTTATGATTGGTAACAGTGCCGTCTTTTTCTACAATAAATTGTATAAAAACCTTGATTTCTTTATCTGATGCATTAGCTCCAAGGTTTTCTTTTTTTATATTGTTGCTTATGAATTTTACAAACATTTGTTGGCCTCCCGGAAATTCAGGCTGCACCTGTAGTGTGTTTGAGTTGTAAATGGAGTTATCCGGGGCTTCAACAGGCTCATTATTTGTGTCAATAGTTTTTTCTATATTATTTCCCGGAACAACTATAGTGAGCTTAATAATGTAGTTTGTCCTTATGGGCTTGCCATTATACATTCCCGGCGTCCATTTGGTTTTAATATTTTTAACTACCTGCTCAGTTTCCTTTGCAATACCGTATCCCGGATCTCTTAAAATTTTTATAGCCGTTATAGAACCGTCTTTTTCTACAATAAAATTAGCATACACGTTTAATGTTTTGCCAGCAGCATCTTTAAATTTAGCAAGATCGATTTTAGCGTTAAACTGTTTTATAAATTCTGCTTCGCCACCCGGAAATTGGGGCTTTACCTCAAGGCTTGCATAGTTGTAAATCTGAAGCGAATCGTTATCTAATTCGCCTACGTAACTATCTATGGTTATATCTCCGCCTTTGTCTACAGGTTTCTCAGTATTAGGTGTTACCTGCGCATGGTTTATAAAACCTGCCAGCAGCAGCATTGTAAGGAATATCTTTTTCATAAGGCTAATATAAAATATTACAAAAAAGTAAGCAATAAAAAACCCGGTTATATTATAACCGGGCCATTTGCATTACAAACTATTTATTTATTCCTGCTGCTGTGTTTTGTAAGTGTTTCCTGTACTATTGGTGTATGGAAAATACTCGGAAAATACTCTTCCAGCATGGTGTGGTGACGGTAATTTAGCCTTAGGGCATTGCTTAAATGAAACAGGCCTTTATCATTTTCCTGTTGCATAAAGTACAGGCCGGCAAGGCGGTACTCAATTTCATATTCATCAGTATGGTATTCTGATGCCTGAAGCAGTGTGTTAATACAGGTGTCATATTCGCCCAATACCTGTAGGGTATCGGCCCAAAATAACCAGGTATCCATTTGGTAATCGCCAAACTCTACAGCTTTGCGATAGCCTTCCTCAGCCTCTTCTCTAAAGTGAAGTGCGTTGTTTATGGTTGCATAGCGTTTCCAGTACAGTTTGTTCTCGTTATCTATACCTATGGCTTTATTTACATAATACAGGGCCTTTTGGTAATTTTTACGGCGAATATAAAAGTCGGTTATGGCTATCCATGCTTTATCCAGCAGCGGGTCTTCATGAACCGTTTTAAGGTAATACTTAAGTGCTTTTTCATGGTTGCCCAGGCGCTCATAACATTTACCTACACGCAGCATAGCAAAAGACGTAGGGTCATCAAGCTCCATAGTGGTGTTATAGCACTCAATAGCCTCTTCATATTTTTTAAGCTTTTCAAGGGTTTTGGCCTTTTCAAGGTAAGCCCCAAGAAAACTCTCATCAATAAGCGTGGCATATTCAAAAGCGCGCAAAGCCTGCTCATGCTCTTTAATGGCATAATACTGGCGGCCCAACTGGTGCCAGCCCACCTCGCTATATGGGTTTTTATCTATAAAGCTGTTTAAAAACTCTATGGCCTCCAGGTTTTGATCTAGGAAATCAAAGCAGTACACTACGTTGTATAGTGCGCTATGGTCTTCGGTATCTTCCTCAAGACATTTTATAAAGTTTTCTTTAGCCAGCTCAAGGTTATCCATAAACAGGTATTCCATGCCTATAAGCGAGTATACATCGGCATAATCATCCGTATACTCCAGGGCAATGTTTAAAAACTCTACAGCTTTATCATGCTGGTCGCGCTTGCTGTATATATTGGCTTTTTGTATATAAATCTCTTCGTTGGTAGGCTCTATGGCATAAAGGTCATTCAGCATGCGTTCTGCCAGTTCCAGCTTATCATCAAAAACTAAAATTTCAACTTGTACTAATTTTAAACCTGTTGACCTGGGGTGTTGTTCCAGGCCTAATTTTAAGGCCTTCTTAGCTAAATTTATTTTTCCACTGTCAAGGTAATGAAGAACGATGTCTTCAAACTCTTCAGAGTCAAAGAAGAATACTTTGTTGGTTTTCAACATAGATTCAAACTTTGATAAGGATAAACTACGATCTTCTTCTTCGTGGCTCAAATTCATACTCCTTGTTGTTTAAATTATCCTTCTTAAAGTTACAAAATTGCTTCTTAAAAAGGAAATCCTTTAAATATCTTTTAAACAATTTAATTAACAATTCTTATAGTTAATTTTTTTGCTCATCTAATATTTCATTCATAACTTCAATAATAATGCCACATCCTTCCGTAATTTCATCTTCCGAAATTGTTAACGGAGGGGTAATCCTGATGGCCCTGCCTTCAAACAGCAGCCAGAACAGTATCAGCCCGCGCTCATGGCACCTTAATATCACTTTATCAGTTATATCGGCACTTTCGGTCATGGCGGCCAACATAAGCCCTTCGCCGCGCACTCCTGTAATGAGAGGGTGTACCAGCAGGCTACGGAATAATTTTTCTTTTTTCAACGCCTGCGCCATTATGTCAGTCTCTGTAATTTCCTGCAGCGTTGCCAGGCAGGCTGCGGCTATTACCGGGTGGCCACCAAAGGTGGTTATATGGCCCAGCTTAGGGTCGTGGCTTAGCAAATCCATCATTTTTGGGCTTGCCGTAAATGCGCCTACGGGCATACCGCCACCCATGCCTTTACCCATAACAATTACGTCAGGAACTACATCATAGTTTTGAAAACCAAACAATTTTCCGGTACGGCCAAAGCCGGGTTGTATCTCATCGAGTATCATTACAGCGCCCACTTCATCGCAGCGTTGGCGTACTTTTTTCAGGAAATCATTTTCGGGTTGTATAAACCCGGCACCACCCTGAATGGTTTCTAATATTATACCCGCTGTTTTTTCGGTAATCCTTAGCAGGTCGTCTTCGTTATTAAACGTAATAAAATCAACATCAGGTATAAGTGGGCGAAAAATTTGTTTACGCTCTTCGTGGCCCATAACACTCATAGAGCCCATAGTGTTGCCGTGGTAGGCGTGGTGGCATGATATGAGCTGACTGCGGCCGGTAACGCGCCTTGCAAGCTTTAATGCGCCCTCGGTAGCCTCGGTGCCACTATTGGTAAGGTAGGTTTTGCTTAATTGCTCGGGCAGGTGCTGTGCTAACAGCCTGCAAAATTCTGTTGCGGGGTGCTGGGCATATTCGCCATATACCATAACGTGCAGGTATTTGCCTAACTGGTCTATAATGGCCTGGTTAACGCGCGGATGCCTGTGGCCCAGGCTTGCCGCCGATACTCCTGCAACAAAATCGAGATAAGCTTTGTTGTTTGTATCGTATATGTATGATCCTTCGGCATGAGAAACTTCAAGTCCTAACGGGTAGGGAGATGTTTGTGCCTGGTATGTGTAAAAATCGTTTAGCATGGTAATGGTATTCGGGTAATAATTACTGCCCCTTAGGTGCGGCAGTTTCAACGGGTGGTGTTACAGGTTTGGGCTTAGGATGGTCCTTATCATAATCAAGGGTTTCCTGTAAGGGTTCCATGGGTTTGTCTTCCTGCGCTTTTAGCTTGCCTGATTTTAGCAATATTTCTTCATGAAGTGCCTTTTCTTCGGGCGGAAAAATATCTTCCCGTGTTTTGATGCGCTCATCGCCACGCCATAAAAAGTTTTTCAGTTTACGGGCATTTTCAGGTAATAATGTTTCAGGATAGCTTTCGTTACTTGGATTTACATAACTGGTAACCGATACAATCTGGTTGTCTTCAATTTCCATATGTATCTTGCTGCTCACGCCCTTATCTATACCTATCAGCTCGTTTTTGCTATCATACATGTAGTACATGTTTTCGGTATTTTTAATCAGGTCTATTATCCTGAGCTTATTATCTATAAACTTGCCATAGAGGTTTATGCCTTTCATCTGGTTAAAGTGGTCGGGCTTACCGGGGTTCTTAAACCTGTATATGGTATCGAGCTGAATTATAAATGCGTTGTTGAGCACCTTGAGGCTGTCGAGCTGTTCTGTTTTACTATTTGATATCAGGTGGATTACATCGCCGGTTATCTGGCTTTCGCCATTCCATACCACAGGCTTGCGGATGAGCTGTGTAAGACCTTTGGCCTCGTCAGAATGTATAGAGTCACACTTGCCACTCATATCTACCTTGTAAAAGCGCGCATCATTATACCCACGGATAATGCGGCTGCCGGTTTTGCCGGTTATTACCATACGCTTGGCATGGGTGTACAACGAGTCTTTTTCTACAAGGGTAACGGCCTCAGCGTGTTTGGTAACAAATAGTGAGTCCTGCAATTTCCAGACCTCTCCATAATGCCCCCTGATGATGTATTTATTTACGGTATCTGTTACACTGACATTATTTGTAGCCGAAGAAAACTCCCGTTTACGGTCATAATATATACTGTCGCCCTTTATAAGCTGGGTATCATAGGTTATGTAAGAGTTGGTTAGCAGGTGTGCAAAGTTCTTTTTGGTATCATAAAAGCCCTTTTCGGTATAAATAAAGTTGTTTTTACCGGTAATGGTGGTGGGGCCAAAAACATAACTGTGCCCGGAGTTTGTATAATAGTCCAGGTGCTCGGTTTTCATTACATACTCCGGGTTTGTAAGTGTAACCGCCGTGCGGAACTGGTATTTTTTCTGGTTCATGTAGTAGCGGCCGCTTTTGCTTTTCAGCGTATTCTTGTCGCTTACAATGGTACCGCCGGAGTTATAGTAGGCTTCCTGAATGTTTCGGTCAAAATAAACCGTATCGGTAGTAAGGCGCATCTCGGGGTTGCGCATCATTACCTTGCCGCTGGCAAAGGCAAACTTTTTATTACCGTTGTATTCGGCATAATTACTATCCATATACAATGAGTCACCCTGGTTCATTTTTACATTACCAAAAAGCTTGGCATAGTTTTCATTTTGAAAGTAATATACCTTGTTAGAAAATATCCTTACGCCCTCATGTACCAGTATAACGTTACCGGTAAGCACTACAGCGCCCGGAATTTCGGTCTGGTTTTTATCGCTAAAATCGGTGTGCTCTATAATAATTTTTGTTGCTTGCTGAGCTAAAGAGGGTAACCCCCAAAGGATGAAGCTTATAATGATGA
>JAZKDS010000354.1:0-8713 GCA_040387455.1 Bacteroidota bacterium | reverse complement strand
TTGCCCGAAAATATGCCGTTGGCGTAGATATAGACAAACGCTGGGCAGAATGGCTGGAGTTTGAAGGCCAGCTGATACAGAGTTATGGTAAAACCGGCGCTGTGCACGGGTGATTAAAATAAAAAAAACGCCCCTTAATTGGGGCGTTTTTTTGTGCCGGTAGGCCACGTTGCCGTGGTTGCAGCTAAAGCTTTTTAAGTTCTTCCGTTTTTGTAAAGTAGTTGTGTGTGCCGGTTGTTCTTTTTTTGTTGGTTGGATGGGTCTTTTTAAACAATGTCAAGGGTTTTAGCCTTGTTAACCAGGTCTACCAGGTTAGTAACGTGCAGTTTAGTGAGCAAGCGCAGCTTGTAGGTACTAATTGTTTTTTCATTCAGGTCCAGCAGGCGTGCAATTTCTTTGTTTTTCTTGCCTTCACTCAGGTAGCGCAGTACTTCAATTTCTCGGCTCGAAAGTTTACGGTACAGCCTTTCACTCTTTTTACCTTTGTTAAGCAGGGCAAGGTTTTTCTTTACCAGTTCGCTAAATACTACTTCGCCTTCATTTACTTTTTTAATGGCACTTTCCAGCTCCTCCATTTTGGCGCTTTTGTGCACATAGGCACTCACGCCGGCTTTTAGTGCGTTTGGTGCATAAATTTGTTCGGCAAGGTTGGTAAATATCACTACTTTGGTTTCAGGAAATTCCTTTATAAGCGACTTTACAGAACTTATACTGGTAAGCCCTTCAAGCTCAAGGTCAATCACGGCTACGTCTACCGTTTTTTTACCCAAAACATCAAGCAAACTGTCCAGGTTATTTACCACACCCACAAAACTAATCTGCGGATTGTCGTTAAAATACGACTTCATCCCATAATGCACAACAGGATGGTTATCCGCAAGGCATAATTTGATCATAATTGCGTTTTTTTTGGGTTTTACATATAAGTAAAGTTAGTACTTAATATCTTAAAGTATTGTGAATGAAAGAATTTTATTTCAAATTTAAGGGAATTTTACAAATTGGTATGGGCTGCATCTTGTGCTGATTGTTGGTGTTAAAGCGTGTATAAATATCAAAAACTTCGCGCTCTCTACCCTCAAAATCAGCCGCCACACTGCCTTTTTCAATTTTTTCCATGGCCCACTCCAGTTCTTCATAACTGGCACCTATCTGGTCTTCATCGCTACGGTCGTCGCCAAAGAGCCCATCAGTAGGTTTTGCTAAAATTATGCTTTCTGTAACATCTAGGTGCTTGGCGAGTAGGCGCACTTCGCTTTTTAGCAGGTCGGCAATAGGGCTCACATCTACGCCGCCATCGCCATATTTGGTGTAAAATCCTACACCAAAGTCTTCAACTTTGTTGCCAGTGCCCGCCACAATAGCGTTGTTTATGCCTGCAAAATAATACAGCGTAAGCATACGCAGGCGCGATCGTGTATTGGCTAAAGAATGATCTGTTATGCCCTGGGTGGCGCCCTGTGGCACCTGCTCAGTAAAATGTATAAAAGTACTGGTAAGGTCGGCCTCAACGCCGCTCACATTGGGGTATTTTTGCTTTAGCCACGCAATATGTGCCTTAGCGCGGGTCACGTGGCTTTCGGCCTGGTGTATGGGCATTTCTACACAAAGGGTGGGCAAACCGGTTTGCGCACACAGTGTAGAGGTAAGTGCCGAATCGATACCGCCGGATATGCCCACAACAAAACCTTTAGCTTTTGCGTTAGCTGCATAGCTGCCCAGCCAGTTTACAATGTGTTCGTTTATGGCCTGTGCATCAAATTTGTAAGGGGTATCCATAGGTGTATAAGTATTAAGCGTTGTATATTTGCCCTAAAATTAACAAAACGCAGCTAATTGAAATAGCAATAAAATATTAAAATGAAAAAATTACTACTGTTTTTTGTGCTTGCTTTTGCGATGGTTTCGTGCGCCGAGGAAAGTAAAGAAGAAAAAAAGATTGCTGAGGTTAAAATTCCGGATGTAAAAATTGAAAGGCTCGATCGTACGTATTTTGATGTTAAAGTGGCCGATTTTCCGGCGCTGAAACAAAAATATGCCGACTTGTTTCCTCCGGGAACGAGCGATGCCGAGTGGCTTGCACGCCGCCAGGAGCCTTTTTTAAAGCAGCTTCATGCCGAGGTACAGCACATATATCCTGACCTGGACACCATGCAAACCAATATGCACGACCTTTTTAAGCACATTAAATACTATTACCCCAATTTTGCAATTCCGCGTGTGGTAACCATGGTTAACGATAACCTTGAGTATAAGGCCCTTTACAACGGTAAAACTGTAGCCATACCCCTAAGTCTGTACCTGGGGCGTAATAATAAATTTTATCAGGGCATTGACAGTTATAAAGTGCAGGCGTTTGACCCTACACAAATACTGCCCGATGTGGTAACCTCTTTCAGTACCGATAAAATTGCTGCCATAGGCGATAAAACCCTGCTGTCTTACATGATATATTTTGGCAAGCTGCAGTACTTAAAAGACAGGCTGCTGCCCGATGTGCCCGATTATGATAAGATAGGCTACACAAAAACGCAGCTGCTTTGGGCTAAAGAAAACGAGGCCATAATGTGGAGCACCCTGCTACAGGATAAACTGCTCTACAGTTCAGACCCTCAGTTGCCGCGCCGCTTTATATACCCTGCGCCGTTTACACGTTTTGGGCTTGATATCGATAATGATTCGCCAGGGCGCCTTGGCCAATGGATAGGCTGGCAAATTGTGCGCAGCTACATGGATAACAATAAAGGTGTAACTTTGCAAAAGCTTTTGGCAACGGATGCTAAAACCATATTTGAAAAATCTAAATACAAACCCACTAAATAACAATGGCTAATACTCCATTAACATCAGAAATAAAAATAGTTGTAGAACTTGATAACAACCGCGTGCCCGAAACCCTTACATGGAGCGCACAGGACGGCGGTATAACAAACCAGGACAGCAAAGCCATAATGCTTAGCGTATGGGACAGCAAAGCGCAGGAAAGCATGCGTATTGACCTCTGGACAAAAGATATGCCTGTAGATGAGATGAAGGTGTTTTTTCACCAGACGCTGGTTAGCATGAGCGATACCTTTGAGCGTGCCACCGGCGACAAAAAAATGACCGAGACCATGAAAGATTTTTGCGATTATTTTGCAGAAAAACTTGAGATAAAACAAAAGTAATTGAGCGTTTAAATGGATAGTATAAGGCAGTACCGCGCAGATGATTTGCAGCATGTTGTAACGCTGTTTAAGGAAACCATACACACCATAAACCAAAAAGATTATACGCCCGAACAAATTAATGCCTGGGCTCCACAGCATATAGATGCCCAAAAATGGGGTGTAAAGCTGCTGCAGCATCATACGGTTGTAGCCGAAACTAACGGTGTTATAACCGGTTTTGGCGATATAGATGCCACCGGGTATTTTGACCACCTTTTTGTACACAAAGATTTTCAGGGCCTTGGCATCGCCAAAAAGATTGTTGCAGCTATAGAGGCCCATGCCCGCCGTCAGGATTTTGAAACCATAACGGTAGCGGTATCTATAACGGCAAAAACCTTCTTTTTAAAGCAGGGCTATACTATAGTAAACCCACAGCAGGTTAGTTATAACGGACAGGATTTTACCAATTATTTCATGAAAAAAGATATTTAAAACAAAGGCCGCCTAAAATTAGGTGGCCTTTTATTTTAAATATGTCGATGGCGTTAACTTATACAAAATCTTTGTTTTCAAAAATACCTTTGTTAACGGCTTCAATATAGGCTAATACCTCGTCGCGGCCGGTAGTATCTTCAGATGAGGTTACAAAATGCTGTGGCATTTCTTCCCATCCGTTTTCAAGTACCTGCTTTTTATAGGCGGTTACATGCTGCAGCTGCTTGGCTTTACTTAGCTTGTCCGATTTTGTAAAGATGATGCAAAAAGGTACTTCGGCTTCGCCCAAATAATTAATAAACTCAAGGTCTATTTTTTGTGCTTCATGGCGAATGTCTACCAGTACAAAGGCACATATCAGCTGCTCGCGTTTCTCAAAATAATCGGTAATAAACTTCTGGAAGGTTTCCTTAGCCGATTTAGATACACGTGCATAACCGTAGCCCGGTAAATCTACCAAAAACCAGTTATCGTTTATCTTAAAGTGGTTGATAAGCTGAGTTTTACCCGGCCTCCCCGATGTTTTTGCCAGGCTGTTGCGCCCGGTAAGCATATTAATAAGCGATGACTTGCCCACGTTACTGCGGCCAATAAAGGCATATTCCGGCAGGCGCTCGGGCGGGCATTTTGCAACTACACTATTGCTTATTATAAACTCGGCGGTATTTATCTTCATACGGCAAAGATAATCATTTTAAAATTGGGCTGAGTAGATGATGAAAAATGGAATATCTTTTACCTTTAAATTTTATCGGTTTCTGTACATCAGACACAGAAAGTTTTTTTCCAGTGCCCATACTGTTACTTCTTCTTCCTGGCAAATAGTAATTGCCTGTATAAATTCGTTGTACTTCGCTCCTTTATCAAAGCAAAAACCCATGATAAAGTCTTTTTTAGATTTCTTTGCATCCCGAATAAGTTTCCTGCCCAGCTTTAAATTAGCACTATCATTTTTTGTATTACCTGTAATCTTAAGATTTACATCGATAAATTTATATGAAGATGGTGGTCCGGGAGGAAGCTGCACAATCTCTGTTGTAATGCCATCTTCATCTTCGTAAGATTCGTTATATGAACTGTCAACAGACGGAGGCCTATCATTAACTGCAAGATACATACCGGGCAACGTTTGTGCCATACCCGTTTCCTTCAAATAAAACATACATAAAACCGGCACTAAAAGCACCAGCCCGGCAAGTCCATTAAAACTGAATTTTTTATGCAGTGCCATAAGCCCTTGGTTTTAAAGCCTAAGTTACAAAAAAAATTAGGAAAATACATCTCACAAAAAAGGCGTTCCTGCAATTGCCGAAACGCCTTTTTCAAAGTACAAAACTAACCTTTATCGTTTAGTTTAAATCAAAACGCATGCCAAATGATAAATTATTCTGGTCAATATCGTTTTTACTAAAAACAGTTTGCAAATCGTATTTGGCATACAGGGCAATATCACCTATACCTACATATGCGCTTACGCCATACACAAAGTCGTTAGCATTAAAGCTGCCTTTAGTTCTTTGTTTTACATTGTTTCCGTCTTCGTTTTCAAACTTAATAATTTGTTTTTCCTTTACATTAAAACCGGCGTAGCCACCTATACCTACCCTAAAGCCGTCCTGAACCGGGTAGTAGGTTTTGTCGCCATTCACTTTTTTACCGCCAAAGTCAAACTCAAGGTGCACCGGCACCACAAGGTTTACTATGCGCAGGCGAGACACATCAAGGTCAATGCCCGATGGTGTAAGTACGGTTTGCCCATCAACAAGTGCAAATATTTTATCGTCTTTTGGCCTAAAGTTGTTAGACTGTAATGAAAAGCCGTAGCGCAGGTGCAGCAGGTTGTTGTTTTTAAGCATACGGGTGTTCCAGGTAAAGCCCCACTCATAAAAATCAGAGTTCCATTTGTAGTTGTCGGTATCAATACCGTCGCCATCGGTAACCATGCGGTTAGCACCTATGGCAAATAAAAACTGCGATGTGGTGCGTTTTACATCGCGCTCATAGTTTCTAACAGTTTTGTTTCCTAAAGAGTCGGTAGTAGAATATTCTTTGTAGCCACCCGGTATAGAAAAACTATATCCCTTTGTAGGCTTGCTTACCACTTTGCCGTCTACTTTATCCTGAACCAGCTGCGCCAGTTTTTCCTGTTCTGCCACAACGCGGTCTTCTATGTTTTTAGCGCGCTTTTCGGCAAACTGCTGTCTTTGTGCATCGGCTTGTGCCTGTGTAATCTGGTTGTTTTCCAGTTGCTGGTTTACAGCATCAACCTCAATTTTAAGCGAGTCTTTTTCTTGTTTGGCAATACGGCTTATGTTCTCGGCAATAATTGCCGCCCTTTGCTCAAATGTTTGCTGGGCGTTAACTTTGGTAGCAACAAAGCATAGCAGTGCCACTACATAAAAAGTGATTGTTTTCATGTGTTTTGGTGTTTACGTTATTGTTTTTTTGATTGATGTTTAATTGTAGTTGCGGGTAGCTACGGCATCTTTAACTTCGTTGTAGTTTTTAGCAAGCCTGTCCAGCATGCGGTCGCGGAAATTACTTTCCATTTCGCCTTCAATACCCGATAGTAACACATTGGCATCTACTTTAACCTTAGGCTGCATGGCCTTTGCAGTATTAGGTTTAGGAGTGCTTACTTCGGCCAGCAGTGCATTAGGGTCTACGGTTATCCTTGAACCGGATGATGTAGCTGTTTGCTGTGTAGCCTGTAGGTTTTGGTTTGTTTGTGTGCCGGTTTGCTGCGTTGTATGCCCATCCGGAAGTGGGTGAAACGGCGTAGCATTAACCCAAACACCCTGCTGCCTTTGATTGTTTATTGATGATGATGAACCCTGCACACCGGCCACAGCGCCCGGTAGTGTATTGTCTAATGGTGTTGCTGCATTGGGCATTTGCTGGCTTTTTTGCCCGGCCGGCTGGCCTTTTGTAACAACCGTATTAGTATTGTCTATATCGTTACTGTCTTTGTTGCTTTGGTTTAAAAAGAACGTGCCTGCCAGCAGCAGTGCTAAAAAACAGGCCGCCATATACATCCAGGTGCGGTTGGGCTTCTTTTTAGCAGGTGCCTGTTCGGCTATGCTAAGCATGGCATCCAGCCTGTCCCATGCCATAGGGCTTGGGTTTATGGTGCGCTGTGCCAGCTTTTGTTTTATTTCGTTATCTAATTTATTCGGTTCCATTTACGTAATTCTTTTGTTTGTTTACCAGCTCTTGCAGCATTTTGCGTGCATGCGATAATTGCGATTTTGATGTGCCCTCGCTAATGCCCAGCATTGTTGCAATTTCCTGGTGTTTGTAGCCCTCTATGGCATACAGGTTAAACACCATTTTATAACCATTCGGCAGGCCGTCTATAAGGTTCTGAATATCATCTACACTTAGCCCGCTTTCTATATTGTTAAACGTGTCTTCGGTATAATATTCGTCTTCTAAATAACTCACCTTTTTCTGTACCCTCAGGCAGCTTATGCACTCATTTACCATTATGCGCCTAATCCATCCTTCAAAACTGCCTTTGTGTTCAAAATTTTTAAGGTTGCTAAAAACCTTCATAAAGGCGGTAATCATTACATCTTCGGCCAGGTGCACATCTTTAATGTACTGCCTGCACACGCCCAGCATTTTAGGCGCAAACTTAGAGTAAACCTGTTGCTGCGCGTGCCGGTTGTTTTCGGCGGCAAGCCCTATAAGGTCTTTCTCTTGTTGATGTAAGGCAATTACTTTCAAAACGTGAGGTATTGGTTGGTGTTGGTTTTTAGATTTCAGCTTGCTAAATTACAAACCGTTTTCTATTAACATAGACGGATACGGTTGTAAAATGGTTGCATGGAACTGCAAAAATAATTGCGTAAAAATATAATAATTTGAATTACAGCGAATTATAATGTAAAAAAATTAAAATATTTTTTCCTTTTTAAAGGTCATTGTCTTTTCGGTACCGTTTTTAAGTATGGTAAGCCTTATCTCTGTTGATGCTTCCATTTGGTTATTAATCATGTCGCGGCAATCGCAATAATCCGTACAGGTAATTTTATTGCCGTTTATTGCGGTTATCTCATCACCGGGAACTAATCCTGCCTTTTGGGCGCTACTTCCTTCTATAAGAGAGCCTACCACCACACAGGCACCGTCATACTCGGCCGTAAAGCCAAAGTGGTTCCAGCTATCGGCTACCGGTGCATCTTTTATGGGTTTCAGGTACAAGGCGTTGTCGGCAAAATCAAGCGTTACAATATAGTTTTTAATAATAGGGTTGCCCAGCAGGTTAAGCTCGGCCCCTTTGCGATACAGTGCCGGCTGATGCGGCAGTTTGGTATCCTTTATACCTATATTGGCGTCAAAGGCATACAGGGTGTCGCGCACGCGGCCGTTGTGGGTTTCTATCATGGCACCCAGTAAAGAGGCCTGTTTTGCAGTGCCGGTGTAGCGCCGGGCATCTTTTTCGCTCAACATTATCAGGCTGCTGCAACCGGTATCTAAAAGCATGTACTGGTAGGTGCCGTTAATATTTATCATTACATAAGGCTGGTCCTGCTTGTTTATTACTACAGGCAGCTTAATGCCGTCTACCGTACCCGGAAGCAAATTAATATTATTGGTAACAACAATTTTTCGGTTGAGATAATCTATTTGCCAAATGTATTTTTTAATGATCTCAGTCCCTATAAACCCACCGCTTACCATGCATTCCATTAATGGCGACTGGCTAAAGTTTACCTGGTAGGCCTGTACATTGGCAATGGTAAGCCCACCTAATGCCATGGCCGGTGCAAATACTATAGGGGTGTTTTTTATAAGCCCATTGGCGCTGCCCAGCGGTTTTTCGCCTAAAAATTCAAGCCCGCACAGTTGCTTAACGGCATCGGTAACCATATTATATCCACCGGTATCAAAGGCGAAATCAAAGGTTTTATCGCCTATTTTTGCTTTGAGCATTATCTGTCCGTTATACTCAAACGGAATTTCATAATAAAAATCTTCCTGCTTTTTTGCGTCAATGCTGTAAGTGTCATAATCATAATGCACACCCACCTGCGCAAGGCAGGAAAACCCCACCCAAAAGG
>JAZKDS010000353.1:0-3314 GCA_040387455.1 Bacteroidota bacterium | reverse complement strand
GGTCTATACCATCATTGGTTAAGCCAAAAGTAGTGCCCAGCCCGCGGATGCTAAGCCCTGTATTGCGCGGGTTTGACGAATATAACTGTACAGAAGGCACCAGCTCTTTGATGCGGTTTACGTTAAATGCACCCGCATCATTAGCTAACCTCCCGCTGATTACCGATATGGGTATGGGCACATCCTGTGCGTTTTCTTTGCGGCGGCGCGAGGTTATTACTACTTCGCTAACCTGCGTGTCAAAAACTTCGGCAAGTGTTATTTGCAGGGGCAGGGGTGTGTCCGGGCTTACCTGTACTGTCTGGTCTTTAAGCCCCAGTGCTGTTATGGTTAGTGTGATGGGCAGCTGTTGTGCGGTTAGGGTAAAAAGCCCGTCAGGGTCGGCCTGTACTGTTGTAGTGGTGTTTAGAATGGTAATTATGGCGCCGGGTACGGGTATGCCGTCGGCATCATATATAAAACCGGATATTTCGGTTTGGGCATAGGCTGTACTACCCAATAGTACTATCAGGGTAATGGCTTGTAAGAATTTCTTCATGATTTTTTTGGCTGGTTAACGGGTATTTATTTGTGCATCAAAAAAAGTTTCGGCAAATATATTATAAAAAATTATTAGTCTATGGAATTAGTAGAGTAATGTATGAAATTTAGCTGATTCCAACCGGCAGGAGGATTTGTGCATCTTAATTATTATATTTATCCCATAGCTTATCTATATGAAAAACAGTTTTTTAGTATTGCTTTGTTTTTTCGGCGCAAGCCTGTTTGCCCAGCAAAAATTTGTGCCCGATGGGTATGGGCATGCGGATGATGCTGAGTTTGCTAAACTTATAAAAGAGCGAGGGTATGAGCTGGTGGGTGGTTTTGCACCTGTAGATAATGACAGTATTTTATATTATGCCCGGGTGGTGAAAGGCGGAAAATGGGGCTTTATAGACGTGGCCGGCAATGAAGTTATTGCGCCGCAGTATGATGCAGCAGATGATTTTTCGGAAGGTATTGCACGCACAAAATATTATATACCGGGCGCAAAAGAGCCGGGCATAGCATATACAATGGGTTTTATAAATAGCCTTGGCCAGCCTGTTGGTAAAAGATATGACAAGGTAGGGACGGCCTCCTACGGGCTTGCTGACGTAGTGCAAAACAGCCTGCATGGCGTTATCGGGCTTAATGGTAAAGAGGTTATCGCTCCTTTGTATCGCGAAATTAAGCTTGACAATACGTACATCTTTGTAAAGAATGAGTGGTATTATGCCGTGTTTGATCATTCAGGCCGCCAGCTTTCCGGGTTTGATTATAGCCAGGGGTACAGCCAGTTCGATTTTCTTTTTGCGCGTAAACAGGGCAAAATCTATGTGCTTGATAACACTACCGGAAAACCCCTTACAGATGAAAAGTATGATGAAAGTTGTTTCGGTGCTAAAGGGCTTGATGTGCTTGGCGTAAATAATTTCAAAGACTACTTTTTGATAAATGCGGATGGTAAGAGGGTGTCTGATTATTACCAGCGTATTACCGCTTATGCCCACGGTCATTTTATCGTTACAAAAAATGGGGCGTTTGGTGTTATTGACACTACAGGCCGCGAAGTGATTCCGTGTTTATACAATCGCCTGGAAATTTCTAAAGACGGGCAAATGTTTACCGCTTATAAGGACGGTGCTTTTACCTATTTCAACAGAAATTATGAGCCGGTAGATTTTTCTGCCTACAGCAGGGTAGAACGGTTTATTAATGGTTTTGTATATGTAGAGATTAACGGGTTGTGGGGCTTTGCCGATTATAAAGGTGCACGGGTTATAGCTCCCTGCACTGAAATAGCCGGTTTTGGGTTTGATGATAATGGCCTGGCAATAACGAGCCATTATATAAATGATGATGAAAGGAACGGGACTGATGTTAGGGATGGAGGAACGCTAAGTGGGATAATTAACCTTAAGGGAGAGGTTATTGTGCCGCCTGTATATAAGAGTATATGGCAGGATGAAGATAAGTATGGCATGATTGGTAAAGATGGCAAAAAGGGGATGCTGGATGCTACGGGCAACATAAGGTTACCGGCTGTTTATGATGAATTAAGCCTTATAAAAGGCGCGGGGGGGCTGGTACGTGTGTCTAACAAAGGCCATTATGGTATTGTAAACCTGGATAACCGCGTTATTGTACCGCTTAAGTATGCTGAGGTGGGACAATATATAAATAGTAACGGACTTATTGCTATTAAAAAGGGTGACGATTTGGGTGGGTATGTTGATTTACAAGGTAAAATAGTGGTGCCGCCAAAATACTACACCCCGGATTATGATGTTGAATGCGGCATTATAAAGATATATAATGATGATTATAATTATCTGGCTGATATGTATGGCAATATGCTGAATATTTCATGGCCATGATAACAGGTATTCTTATTTACCATCCTTCTCTCCTTTTTTTGGGCAGCTGTTAACCGCTATACTTTAGGGTAGTAATTTTAAATGATTGTAAATTTTAGGAGTAGTTATCTGCATAAATCTTCAATTAGTATTTCAAAACTTGCCAAGTTTATAATCAATTTCTATATTTAACGTTTTATAGATATATTCTTAAGTTACTACATAAATAAAACAACTTATACACCTGCTTAGGCAGTAATCTAAAAACATCATGAAATCATATTCAGCACAGGAAATCAATACCCTGCTTAACGGTACCTTAGTGGGCAGTACTAACGCCGTTATTGGATCGGCGGAACAACTGGAACTGGCTGCGGCCGACCAGATTTCGTTCATTGGCCATAAAAAGTATGAAAAGCTATGGGCAGACTCTAAAGCACCTATAGCTGTGGTTAATAATGATATATCTATAGAGCCGGGCGATAACCGTGCCTTTATAAAAGTGCCTAATGCCGATATTTCTATGACTACCGTGCTGGAGCTTTTTGCCTTGCCGGCGCCATTGTTTGATACGGATATTCATCCTACGGCGGTGGTGCATGCTACGGCTACAGTGGGGCAGGGCACACGCATAGGCGCGGGCTGTTATGTGGGCCCTAAAGTGGTGCTGGGCAATAATGTTACACTTTACCCTAATGCTACCGTTCTTGACGAATGCACTATAGGCGACGGATCTGTTATATGGAGTGGCGCTGTAGTGCGCGAGCGTTGCCATGTGGGTAAATATTGTACGCTGCACCCTAATTGTACCATTGGTGCCGATGGGTTTGGCTTTAGGCCGCACCCTACATTAGGTTTGGTTAAGATACCGCAGATAGGTAACGTGATTTTGGGTAATGGGGTAGAGATAGGCTCTGGGTCTTGTGTAGACCGTGG
>JAZKDS010000352.1:0-7103 GCA_040387455.1 Bacteroidota bacterium | reverse complement strand
AGGCGGTATAAAAAACAGAATTGCTATGAAAAAATCTGTGTTTATATTATTTAAAATCCGTGCTGCGTTGATGAAAATCCAAGGTTTTGTAATCCCTGCTGCACTTCGGGTGCCTGCATAAACAGGTTCCAAAGCATGCCGCTACGGTGGTTTTCTATCATGGGTACTATGGTGCCTTGGTCTATAGCCAGGTAACGCGGTGTAACCCAGTTTTTATGAATGGAAAATGCATCATACGGGCCTGCAACACCTATCAGCCTGCTTTTCCAGTCGGCATCTTCATAACAAAACCTTAGCACCTTCATAGATTCTACCGGTGTATATGGAAATGACGACAATGCAGCCGTGGGCGATATAACACCTCTATCATTAGTAGGCGAATGTGCCGAATAGCCGGTAGAACCATCTGCATTACGGGTATAGCTTGCAGTAAGCCCCCAACAGTTTTCGCCATAGCCGGTATATTGGTAAGGATTTGCCACACAATAAGCATGCATAATTTTAGCGTGGTTTTGTGTCAGGTCCCAGTAATTAGCATAGTTATCGGTTAGGCCTCGTGGATCTAAACCTAAATAAGAATAATGCGACCAAAACATAGGTCCCACATTTCCGTTAGCTCCGTTATAATTAAATACCACAGGTATGTTGTAGCGTGTGGCAGGATTTGTAATAGCCCCACTTCTGGCCCAGCCTTCATTATAGGCTGCTGCCCCTACAGGATGTGTGGGCGATGCTGCTGCCATGATATAAGTTATAAGACATTCATTATAGCCTTCAAGCTTAAAGTTTAATTGCCACTCATAAGTAGGCGACCAGTGCCAGTAAAGTGCATTTTCGCCTCTTGTATACCAGCTCCACTCTACACCTTTCCATAGCTCATCAGCTTGTGCGGCAAGTGCCTGCTCGGCGTCATTGCCGTCTTTAAAATATTCGCGCATGCATATAAGCGCCTCACAAAGAAACGAGGTTTCTACAAGGTCGCCACCGTTATCAACTGTACCAAACGGAATTACATGCCCGTTAGTGCCGTTCATCCAGTGTGGCCATGCCCCGTGAAAACGATCGGCATTTTCCAAAAAATTTAAAGATGTTTGTAAGCGGGTTACAGCTTCGCCCCTTGGTACAAAGCCACGTTCTATACCCACTAATATGGTCATTAGCCCAAAGCCTGAGCCCCCTGTGGTAACAATATTGGCATCTACAGATGGCTCATCTGTATGGTAGCGCTCGCGTGCCAGTTTTGAATTGGGCTCTGCATATTGCCAAAAATACTTAAGGGCATCTTTTTCTGCCAGGTCAAGTATTTCCTCATCGGTCATGGTCTCTGTAACCGGAGGTATTGGGGTTGTATCATCAGTATCATCATTTTTTGTATCGCACGATGTGCACGATATACAAAGATTGAGGATAATGAATAATTGTAAAATTTTCATAGATGTTTTTTGATTGATGTATTTTGGTATAAAACAGTATGATTGGGGGCACACTGTTTAATTTTTATAGAAAAAAATTAAAAAATTCCCGGCCCGGATACAGCCGGGAATTTGTATTTATGAATTAAATTAATAACTACCTGCCTGCAGCCTCAAGCTGGTACAGCGCATTGATATCTGCCTCAACCAGTACTTTTTTCCAAACGCGGATCTCATCAACCTCACCTGTTAAAGGCGCATTCCATGTGTCTATGTTTGTACCGTTTGCAACAGTGTTAAGCGCACCGATTATTGGGTGGCCGGGTGTAAAGAATGTCATTGGCATAGCATCGCCGTTATTTCTTACTTCCCATGCAGGGTTATTTATCTTAACGCCATTTACATACAGCCTCGCCGTAGCGGTAGGGCCATCATATGTAAATACCACGTGAGCCCACTGGCCTCCTATTTTGTTAGCAAATGCAGCGTGTGCAGGGCTTGCACCGTTAGCATTGTCGTCAATCATCCACTGCTCCATTTTTGTCATGTTAACAGCATCGCCACCGAAATCTGTTCCGTCTGGTTTCTTAAAGTGGAATTCGGCTTTCATCTGGATGGTATCGCTGGTTACAAGGCCATGCGTGTTTCCAAAGATAGCAAGGTTACCTACGTTAGCGTTTGGACCGCCTGTAAATGAAATAAGCGGAGAAATGTGGCTGTCAGCATCAGGTGCCGGCTTGGTGTTAGTAACTTTTGCCCAGCAGCTAACAGTAATGCTGCCTGATGTAAGGTTAAGCGCAGAAATTGAAGGGTATTCTACAAAACCTGCAGTTAACTTAAGGCCCTGCCCTTTGTTAGAGCTAACCCACGAAGCACCTACCGTATTTGAAGGCATAGCGCCTGAAACCGACTCTTTAGTATCGCCATCAAGCGGCCAGTAAGCAAGCAGGTCTGCCGTGCCAATTTCGTCTGCAGTGTTATAACCGCCTATTGGAGGAAGCGCCGCAGGGCCGTCATCATCGCCACATGATGTGAATACAAAGCCTGATGCTGCCATTAGCGAACATGCTAAAATTTTGATTGTTTTCATAGTAATAAATAAAGAATTAAGTTAGTATTAGTATCCGTTGTTTTGAGTTAATATTCCGCCACTGGTAACCACCTGGGGGTCTGGTATCGGGAAAACTTCATGCTTGCCCGGCACAAAGGTTTTGCCGTTTGCAGCCATAGCTGTTACAGCCTGGCCTGTGCGCACCAGGTCAAACCACCTGTCATGCTCCATGGCCATTTCCCACCGTCTTTCATTGTATAGCTGCGCCATAGTAAGCCCGCTTATTTCTGCAAGGCCTGCCCTTACACGCAGCTGGTTTACCAAGGCTTCTGCCTCGCTCACCATGCCGGTATGCATCGCAGCTTCAGCCCTTATCAGTAAAATATCGCTGTATTTAAGCAACCTTAAGTTTTTAGCTGTTTCACCCTTATTACCGTTCCATGACTCTGCGAGGCTGCTTTGATATGCCTTGTAGTTATAACGCGGATTGTTCCAGGTTGTAGGCGCTAAAAAGCCATCCCATAATGTTGATGGTACATACATGATGGTAGCTTCGCGCCTTAAATCGCCGGCCGCATAAGAGTTTGAAAGCGATAGCGAAGGCGTGTTAAAGCCCCAGCCTAAATCCGGCGTGCCGCGCGGACCCTGTACATCGGTATATTGTATTATCCCTTTTGTAAGAGTGGCCTGCACTTCAAAAATAGATTCTTCTTTATTTTCGCCTGTTTCACGCCATACTTCAGCATAATTGGCCATAAGCCCGTATTGCCCTGAACTTATAACTTCGCCCGACGTTGTATATGCTTCATTCCATTTTTCCTGATATAGGTATGCTTTTGCAAGCAGCGCCTGTGCAGCGCCTTTTGTGGCACGTCCAAGATCATTATCCGTATATTGAGACTTTAATGGAAGCCTTGAAATAGCATCGGCAAGGTCGGCCTCTATCTGGGCGTATACCTGTGCCTTTGGCTTACGCGTAAATACCACATCATTAATAACTTCGGTATCATTAAGATCTACCTTTGAAATGACAATTGGCACATCTCCAAAACAGCGTACCAAATCAAAGTACCAAAGTGCCCTCAGAAATTTCACTTCGCCAATAAGCCTGCTTTTAAGGGCTTCATCAATAGTTAGCTGTTCTAAATAAAACAAGGCATTATTTGCCCTGTATACACCTGAGTATCGGCCTTTCCATACATCATTAAATGATATATCTGAAGCATCAAATGTAAGGCCGTCAAGTTTATTCTTATCTCCACCGGTATCGCTTGGCGTAGATCCCTTATCTGCATCGTCAGACGTGATGCTTGTAATACCAATCCAGCTGAACGAATACATATCATAATCCAGCATTTTATTATATACACCATTTACTAATGCTACAGCGTTGTCCGGATTATTAAGAAAATCCCCTTCATTAATGGCATTCTGGGGGTCTACGTTAAGTTCGTCGTCACAGGCCGTTATCAATGTAACTGCCATTAAAAGCCCCAACCCTAGTCTGTATGAAAATCTTTTGTTCATCTCTGTAATTTTAATATTCATAGCAATGTGTTAGAAGCCTACGCTAAGGCCAAAAAGAAACGTTTTATTAGTTGGGTAAGCATCCAGTTCTACACCGGCGCCGCCAAGCGGGTTGGCACTGTCATTACCTACAACCTCAGGAGAAAAACCGCTGTATTTTGTAAACAGGAATGGATTAACAGCCGTTACATAAAGCCTTACCTTATCAAGGCCTTCAAACATATCTTTAAAGCTGTATCCCAGGGTTATATTATTTATCCTCAGGTAGTCACCTTTTTCAATAAAGTACGTTGAAGCCCTCGGCACGTCATTGCTCGGCCTCGGATTGGCTGCATTAGGTGTAGATGGTGTCCAGAAGCTATCCAATATATCAAACTCAATATTTTCCCCGCCAAAGCGCTGGGCTTTTTTACCGTTGTATATTTTATTACCACCCACGCCATAAGCATCTGCCGAAAAATCAAAGTTTTTATAGCTGAAGCCAATGTTTAAACCATAGGTAATTTTTGGAATGTAGGAACCGGCAACTACCCTTTTATCGCTATAGGTAAAGCCTCCATCACTGTTATAGCCGGTAACATCATATACATAAAAGCTACCTAACGGCTGGCCTTCAAGAACTTGCTTTGTATACTGTCCGTTACCAAGGCTTCCACCTATGTACTCCCCAAAGAAGGGACTGTACACTTTTTCGAGCTCATTTTTATTTTGAGAGAAGTTACCACCTACCCAATAATTAAAATTTTCGCCAATATTATCCTGCCATTTTAAAGTAATCTCAATTCCTTTATTGGTAACAAGGCCGCTGTTAAGGTATACAGGATCGGGAGACAGCACTGTTGGTACAGCTACCGGTAATATTACATTATCAGTTTTGCGGTTGTAATAATCAAAAACACCCGTTAGCCGGTTGTTAAGCATTGCAAAGTCAAAACCAAGGTCAACTTCTTTCATGGTTTCCCATGTAAGGTTAGGATCTACCTGATAAGGCACGTTGCTGCCCGGATAAATTATCTGTTCAGGGCCAAAAGCGTAGTTAGAGCCTGAGTTAAATAAAATCTGGTTCAGTGTGCCGGCATTACCATTGCCTACTTCGCCATATCCTCCGCGTATTTTAAAGTTGTTGATTAACTTTACATCTTTCATAAAATCTTCGCCTGTAACCACCCAACCGGCGGAGGCCGAAGGAAATACCTCAAAACGCTTATCCTGGGTAAAGGCGCTGATGCCCTCTCTCCTTACAGAGGCAGAAAACAGGTATTTACCCTTATAATCGTACTCTGCACGCCCAAAGTAAGCCACAGATACTATAGGCGTACTGTTTGAATTTTGCGCAACAGAACCCGGAGCCACTTCGCCATTATAGGTAGCAAGGTCAAGGCTCCAGTAGTTTGACTGCAACGGTACATCCTGCCTCGTTGCATTTAGATTTTCAGAAATATTAAATGTAGTTCTTGATAAACCGCCTACTACAGTAACATTATGGTTTTCTGCAAAGGTTTCGGTATAGGTAACGTAATTGTCCCAGTTCCACCTGTAATTAGAGTTACGGCGTTGCTGAAGGGTATTGATTATAGGATTATTTGGGTTTAACGTTATATAATCGCTTACTGAGCTTGAAGGGTTGCCCGCAAGCCATAAATCGCGCGTAGGCGTATAGCTATAGCCCCTGCCCCAACCTGCTGTGGC
The DNA here is from genome assembly GCA_040387455.1 of Bacteroidota bacterium. GTDB lineage: Bacteria > Bacteroidota > Bacteroidia > Flavobacteriales > Flavobacteriaceae > Flavobacterium. Next base: position 1,424 of record JAZKDS010000352.1, on the reverse strand, counting down.
TCCAAAATTTGAATTGAATTTTAAATTATCTGCCCAAAGCTTCAATTCCGCGTTTATAGAGCCTATTAGTGTAGTACTTTTATTTTTTTCATTAAAATAATACAGCTGTGCTACCGGGTTAGCCACATTGTTATAGCGGTCTCCCGTAATATCATTATAACCTTGCGGATTTACTAAAGGCGCGCCCCAGCGTCCGTTATCATACATTACCGGCATTATAGGCGACTGCCTGTAAGCATTTGTAAAGGCGCTTAAGGGCTTGGGAGTAGTCTTTGCTACAGAGAGATTCATAAAAGATGTTATCTTTAATTTCTCATCAAATAGTTTGTACGTATTATTACTAATGACGTTAGTCCGCTCAAATTGAGTACCGTTAAGAATACCTTTCTCCTGATAATTTGATGCACCTAAATAATACGTGGCATTATCTGATGCTCCCGAAATTGATACTGAGTTGTTAATAACCTCTCCCGTACCGGTAATTTCATCAAGCCATTTTGTATTAACAGGCTGCTCAAAATTAAAATATGAGGCCGATCCAAGCGCAGCATTATTAAAGTAAGCGTATCTGTAAGAGTCGGCCATCTCTACATCGCGCTGAATGAATTTCTGACCATAGTAGCCATCATAAGCTACTTTAATTTCTCCCTGCTTACCTTTTTTAGTGGTGATTATTATTACTCCATTCGACCCTTTTTGTCCATAGATTGCCAAAGATGAGGCATCTTTGAGTATATCGATAGTAGCAATGTCGTTAGGGTTAATCCCGTTAAGACTTGATGTCTCTATGCCATCAATTACATATAGCGGATCGCGGCCTCCTAAAACGGTACCAAGTCCCCTAATCCTTATTGATGGCGCGGAGCCGGGCTCATCATTGGTAACAATATTAATACCTGCTGCTTTACCCTGAATTGCCTGAATTGCAGATTGCGCCGGAGTGCGCACAATATCTGCTGCCTTAATAGAAGATACAGAACCGGTAATAGCCCCTGCCCTACGGGATCCGTAGCCTATCAGCACCACTTCTTCTACTTCGTTATTAAAAAATAAGGAATCGTTGAATAAAGAGTCGGTTATGGGTTGTTGGGGAGGAACCTGTGCAAACGCAACTCCGCCCGAAAAGATTAATAATGTGTTGAGTAATGTTTTCCTCATGACATGCGAGATATTTATCGTTACTCAAATGTACCAACTAAAACGTTTTAGTTAACATTCCGGTAACTTCTCTAGACTACATCATAAAAAGAAAATATTATAAAAAAACATTGATTATCAATAAAATAGCAACCTTAAAAATACATCAAAAATTAACAAAGTGATGTAGTAATGATGTAGTATTAATATATTGGGTTAGTGGGGAAATTAATGAAAATACTACAATAAAAATGATAAAAACCCCAACATATATTATTTTACTTAGT
>JAZKDS010000351.1:4242-4497 GCA_040387455.1 Bacteroidota bacterium | reverse complement strand
TCCACCATAAACGTATACCATAACAGGGTATTTTTTAGTAGCGTCAAAATCAGCCGGGTAAATCAGGCGGCCGTTAAGTGGTGTTTTGCCATCAGCAGATATTATGGTAACCAATTCCATTTTAGGTAATACCGTTTTGCCAGTATATGGGTTTTCAGCATCAAACAGGGTAGTGGACTTACCGTTTTTAACAGCAGTAATGCTTACCTTGTTTGGTGTAGTAGTATTAGAGTAACTGTCAAGTACAAAAGTACC
>JAZKDS010000351.1:0-4232 GCA_040387455.1 Bacteroidota bacterium | reverse complement strand
CGCTGTGTGTGCCCAGGCCTTGTGTTACCTGAACTGTTTTTCCGCTTTTAAGCTCTGCTTTATATAATTGCCTGTCAAGCCCGTTATTGGCTGTGCCTATATAAAAAACATTTTTTGCATCAGTATCAAAGTTGAGCAGTTCGGTAACCACAACATCTTTAAAGCCAAGCTTTTTTATCAGCCTGCCATCCGTGTTATAAAGGTACAATTGCTCATAACCCTCTTTTTCGGTGCGGTATAAAAACTGGTCGTTTTTACCAGGTACAAAAATAAGCCCGTGCAATGGTTCTACATAAGTAGTAGCCTGCTCTTCAAATAATGTTTTAACAAGATTGCCGGTAACAGCGTCATACTTGTTCAGCTTAAGGTGGTTTTGCCCACGGTTAAGTACGCCTACAAAAATAAACTTCCCATCGGGCGACCAGGTTACGCTGGTTAAAAATTGTTCTTTATCGCCTTCAGTTTTAAGAGTAGTTTTAGTTTTGCCTGTTATATCATAAATTACAAGAGTAACTTCCTCACTTTTCATACCCGCCATTGGGTACTTAATTTCTTTGTCTTCTGCAATGCGTTCGCTCCACTGTACTAAAGGATAATCGGCCACCATGGTTTCATCTTTATGATAGTACAGTAACTTATCGCTGTTGGGGCTCCACCACATGCCACGGTCTATACCAAATTCCTGGCGGTGCACATAATCAGATCCGTTTACAATGGCTTTGTCGGTATCTTCTGTTACTTTAAAAGTATTTGCAAAACCCGTTTGTACCCTTTCTATAATGATATTATTTTCATTGGTGTAAGCTATTTCGGTACCTTTAGGAGATATAAAATTTTGACCACCAGATGTAAAAGGAAGCACACTTGTTATTTCTTTCTTCTCAATATTATATAGTACTATATAGCTCGATTTAAAAGCCTGTATTTCAAATTTCAATGTGCTTTTATCTTTCCAGGTGTAATCCGTAGGAAATGTTTGCAGACTAGCCTTATCATCGCTAACCTTTTGAAAAGCGGTAACAACGTCAGCTTTTGTAAGTAGTATTTTTTCTGCCCACTGTCCATCTTCGCTGCGGGCCATAAGGTTTTGATACGTTTCGTCAAGATAGGTTACCGTATGCGTATCTGGCCTCCAGTGTGGTACGGCAAGGCTTTTTACGGCAAAATCCTGATACTGCCCGTAAGTAGCTTGCTGTATGGTAAGGTTTTTTTGTGCTGTTGCAGCTGCGCCCGATAACAGGAACAGCCATAATAGTTTTTTCATTATGGTTTTGTTTTAAGAAAAGCGAATTTAAAGAAAGTATTTGTTTCAAGCATGCTATGAAAGGTAATGAACGATATTTTACATTAAAAAAATCCGCCCACAATTAATCGCGGGCGGAAACAGTCAGAGTTAGTTAAATAGAAATTCTAAAATTCAGAAAATGTTTCTTGCAATATGCCCAGCTCGTGCATACAGCTGCGCATCATTTGGTAGGTGCGCTCAATATCGTTATCAAGCCCTATAGAAAAACGTATAAGGCCATCGCTCAATCCCATTTCTTTTTGCTCATCTGCCGGTATCTCACTCGATGTTGAGGTACCCGGAGAACTGAATAGTGTTTTATAAAAACCAAGGCTCACTGCAAGGTAGCCCAAATTGCGGTGTTGCATCAGTTCCATAAGTTCATTGGCCTTGTCCAGACTGCCTACATCAACCGTCATCATACCGCCAAAGCCATACTCCGGGTTTATCATGTTTTTATACAGCTCATGGCTGGGATGGCTTGCAAGGCCGGGATAAACCGTTTTAAGGCCGTCCTGCTCAAAGCGGGTTGCAAGGTACATAGCATTATGGCTGTGCTGCTTCATCCTGATGTGCAGGGTACGCAGGTTTTTCATGATGCTGGCGGCACGCAGGCTGTCCATAGTGGGGCCCAGTAGCATAGCAGCGCCGTTGTTTACATTGCGCAAATCATCAATAAACTGCTGTGTGCCGCAGGTAACGCCGCCCACAGTATCGCTACTGCCGTTAATATATTTTGTAAGGCTATGCACTACTACATCGGCACCCATTTTTGCAGGCGCTACAGATAGCGGAGAGAACGTATTATCTACAACCAACTTCAGGTTGTGCTTTTTTGCAATTTTTGCCAGTATAGCAATATCGGCTACTTCCAGTAGCGGATTACTCACTGTTTCACAATACAATACTTTTGTTTGTGGTGTAATAGCTGCTTCAACAAGCTCGTGCTTGGTTATATCTACAAAGGTTGTAGTAATACCCAGGCCGGGTAAAAAATTCTTCATAAATGCATACGTACCGCCATATATGGTACGGCTTGATACTATATGGTCACCACCCTTACATAGCTGCAAAAGGGCAGTTGTTATGGCTCCCATGCCTGATGCAGCAACATTGGCCGTCTCAGTACCTTCCATAGCGGCAAGCGCCTGGCCTAAGTACAGGTTGCTGGGCGATGAATGGCGTGAATAAAGGTAGCATCCTTCGGCGTTGCCTTCAAACGTGTCAAACATGGTTTTAGCCGAAAGAAAAGTGTAGGTAGATGAATCGGATATAGATGGGTTTACACCACCAAATTCGCCAAAATATTGAAGGTCTTGTATATTATCAGCAGGGTTGAAGTTTTTCATGTGTAAAAGTTTAATGGTTCAGGTTAACTTCGCTTTTACAAATTGAGGGATTATTATATATAAAATCAAACTATTTATTATTATATAGATTATTAATCTGTATTTTTGACTTTTAATAGATTTATTTTTTAACTATATCCTTTTCGTTATTTAAAATCTGAAAATTTTTCACATGAACTTAGATGCTACCGATAAAAAACTGCTTTTCCTTCTGCAGGAAGACAGCACCCAAACCACTAAAGCCCTTTCTTTAAAACTTAACCTCTCGGTTACTGCCGTATATGAGCGAGTTAAAAAGCTGGAACGCGAAGGCATTGTTAGCAAATATGTGGCTATTGTAAACCGTAATAAAGTAAACCGGGGCTTTGTAGTGTTTTGCCACCTTAAATTAATACAGCACACTAAAGAGTACCTTACTAAGTTTGAGCAGGAGGTAACCCGGCTTGATGAGGTGCTGGAGTGTTATCATGTAAGTGGGGATTATGACTACATACTTAAAATATATGTAGCCAATATGGAAGAATACCGCGAGTTTATGGTAACCAAACTTACTACGCTACAGCACATAGGCAGTACGCACAGTACTTTTATGATAGGTGAGGTAAAAAATTCAAATATTATTGTTTTGTAACGAAGCAATGGAATTTCTTCCTACATTTGTTATACAACAAAAAACGATTTCGTATGAAATTTAAAAGTATTATAGTAGCAATTACACTGGCTGCGGTACCTGTATTTGCACAAAAGGCACCACAGGCAAAAGTTGCCCAGGGCGTATTAGAAGGTATTGCATTACCCAGTGGCATAGCAACGTATCGTGGTATACCATTTGCACAGCCACCCGTGGGCGATTTACGCTGGAAAGCCCCTCAGTCACCTAAAAACTGGAGTGGTGTGCGCAAGGCAGATACCTTTGGCAATAATGCCATGCAGAAGCCCGTATTTGGCGATATGAATTTCCGTGCACCTGCCATGAGCGAAGACTGCTTATATCTTAACGTATGGACACCCGCTAAAAAACCTACAGAAAAACTACCTGTGCTTGTATATTTTTATGGAGGTGGGTTTGTAGCCGGAGACGGATCTGAAAACCGTTACGATGGTGAAAGCCTTGCCGAAAAGGGTATTGTAACCGTTACCTTAAACTACAGGCTGGGTATCTTTGGGTTCTTTTCTCATCCTGAGCTTACAGCAGAATCGCCTAACCATGCTTCGGGTAATTATGGATTGTTAGATCAAAATGCTGCCTTGCTTTGGGTAAAGCAAAACATTGCTGCCTTTGGTGGCGACCCGGATAAGATTACCATAGCCGGAGAGTCGGCAGGTAGTATATCGGTATGTGCGCAAATGGCATCCCCACTATCTAAAAACCTTATTGCCGGTGCTATAGGCCAAAGCGGTGGGATGATAAACCCTACACTGGCACCTATACCTATGGCCGACCATGAAAAGCATGGTATTGAGTTTGCTACAAAAGTAAAGGCAGGATCGCTTGCTGTACTGCGCGCCATTCCGGCAGAGCAATTGCTTGAAGAGGCCAGTAAATGGGGCGCTTTTAATACAAAAGCAGTTATAGACGGTTACTTTTTGCCCAAATC
>JAZKDS010000350.1:0-1961 GCA_040387455.1 Bacteroidota bacterium | reverse complement strand
GTCAGAATTCCTAGTTTTCGGGCGACATTTCCTGAATGAACATCAAGCGGACAGGATAATAAAGCGGGTGAAATGGTTTTCCAAATACCTAAATCCACGCCTTTTGTGTCTTGTCTAACCATCCAGCGCAGGTACATGTTGATGCGTTTGGCAGCGCTGCCCGCCATAGGGTCGCTCACGTGCTTTTGGGTACGTGGCAGGTGTGCAATTTCAAAAAAGGTTTTTTTAAAGGCTGTAATAGCAGGTTGCAGGCTGTTGTCTTTTATGTTTTTACCAAATGCAGCCTCAAGCCCGCTGTGGTTTTGGTAAATGTTTTTTAGGGCCAAAATAAATGTAGAAAAATCTATACCGTTAAAAGTACGGTGCACAAAGGTTTCAAGCGCCTCAAGGTGGTGTGGTCTGTGGTTCATCACAAAATCATACGGGCTGTCGCCCATAAGCGCCACCATTTTTTTGCTGTTGTTTATAATCATCTTGCGGTTGCCCCACGCAATGGTTGCGGCTAAAAAACCGGCTATCTCGGCATCTTCTTTTAGTGTAAATAGGTGCGGAATCTGAACCGGGTCCGATTCAATAAAGTTTGTATTATTGTATTGCTGTACTTTTTCGTCAAGAAAAAGCTTAAGTTCTGTAGCGTCCATTTTCTCCTGCATGGCGGCAAAGGTAATAATTTAGTGGCCGCTCACAATAATGCCGTCGCTCATAACCAGTTTGCGGTCGGCCATATTAGCCAGTTCTTCGTTATGGGTAACAATAATAAAAGTTTGGCCAAACTCATCACGCAGTTTAAAAAACAGCTGGTGCAGGTTTTCTGCCGAAGCCGTGTCAAGGTTACCACTTGGCTCATCGGCAAAAATAACGGCCGGCTTGTTTATAAGCGCGCGTGCCACGGCCACACGCTGCTGCTCTCCGCCCGATAGCTCTCCCGGCCTGTGGTTAATGCGGTGGCTAAGCCCCAGATACTCCAGCAGGCGTTTTGCCTCGGCCTCGGTAGCGGCTTTAGGTTTATTGGCAATAAAGGCAGGTATGCACACATTTTCGAGCGCGGTAAATTCTGGCAGTAACTGATGAAACTGAAATATAAACCCCAGTTGCAGGTTACGGAATTTAGAGAGCTCTTTATCATTCATGTGCAAAACATCAGCACCATTTATCATAAGTGATGAGGCATGGCTTCTGCCGGGCCTGTCCAGGGTGCCCAGTATTTGCAGCAGGGTGGTTTTACCGGCCCCTGATGCGCCTACTATAGATACAATTTCGCCGGGCTGTATTGTAAGGTTTACGCCTTTAAGTACATGCAGCTTTTCGTAATTTTTATGTATATTCTGGGCCTGTATCATCCTGAAAATGGGTTTAAGCAAAGAAACAAACAATTTAAATCATAGTAAATCTTTTTTGGCACAATATTTCGTATATAGGTATAAAGTTTAGTTAACAACTCATAGCCCCGGCTAATTATCCACTAATTTTATACTAAATATGAAGACAATAGCAACACTTATACTGGCTGTTTTTAGCTTTTCCTGCCAGTCGCGCCAGGCTCCGCCGGTAACTTATAGCGCACAAAATGATAATAGTAAACCACAAAACAGAGGAGATATAGATATGGATACCATTAATAAACAAACTGCCATTTTTGCAGGAGGGTGCTTTTGGTGCACTGAGGCTTTTTTTACGGACCTTAAAGGCGTAGAAAAAGTAACATCGGGCTATATAGGCGGTACTACTGCAAACCCTACCTACCGAGAGGTTTGCGGAGGTTATACAGGCCATGCCGAGGCGATACAAATTGAATTTAATCCGCAGGAGGTAGCTTATGAAGACCTGCTTGAGGTATTTTTTGCCACACACGACCCTACAACGCTAAACCGTCAGGGTGCTGATGTGGGTACGCAATACCGTAGCGAGATTTTTTATACCACCGATGCACAAAAGGCCGCTGCCGAAAACTTTATTAAGCT
>JAZKDS010000349.1:0-2130 GCA_040387455.1 Bacteroidota bacterium | reverse complement strand
CAACCCCGAAGGGTCAACCCCAAAGGTTTTTAATGCTGATGGATAAAGGTTGCCCGACAAGCCTATCCAAAGGCAAACGCCTCCCTGCTGCATTAAATTTGCTAGCAAACCGCTTATTAAAGCACCCCCTGCGGTGGCCTGCTCGGTATTGGCGCAAACCATCTCGTGCACGGTACCTAAAGGGAAGACGCCGTTGGGGAAAGCCGCTTCTACGGGTCCAAGACCTATGGGTTTATGTTTATCCGCTTCGGGCGGCCTGTAGCCTTCCCATTGCAAAATATCTTTTTGCAGCCTGCTAATGATGGTTTTATTGGGGAAGGGCATAAACACTAATAATTTCAGAATGTAAAATTGCTAAAAATATTAGTATTTTATGTATAAAAGTTAGAAAAAATGAAATTGAATAAAAAAGATATATTTGAATCAGACCATGCAATTAGTTATGCGCAAGTATAAATTCCTTATCATAAGTACAGTTGTTTTATTCCTGATGATCAATACAGATTATTATTGGAACGGATTGTTTTTTGGCTTTGATCTGGTTTTAAAGCTATTTTACTTAATCTCATTTTTTGTATTGACAATATGCCTGTTACGCCAATTATTCCTAATAATTCAAGAGAGGTTACAAAATAGACCAAGAATATATCTGATTTTAATAATGGGTTTGCTTTTGGGATTAATAGCAATCAAACCTTTTGGGATAATTGATTTTGAAAAATTTGAGGGTAAAGACCTTTTTATAGGCTGGCAGGAAGGTACTGCCAATTGTAGTACAACCCTTAAGCTAAAGGAAAACGAAAAGTTTACTATAATGAGTTATTGCTTCGGTGAAGATAAAATTCGTGGAACATATTCCCTAAAAGGGGATACTATCAAATTAAAGTTTTCAAGTTTAGGTAGTATGATTAAGCGTTACGAATATGGGATATATAAACCTTATGCAGATCCCCAAAAAAAGATAGTCGGAGAAATTTTAATGTATACTTCCAAGAAAGACACTATGCCTTATCCTTTAACGGTTTTTAAAAATGAATTGATAAAGTAATATTACTTATGCCGAATCACCGCCTTTTTCAAAGCCGCATTCCTACGCAACATCTCAGTGAACAGCCTGAACTTCTCCATATCCGGCCGGTAAAATATCCCTTTTTAACCGTTCAATTTCGGCTTCGGTCATTAGCGTTTCAATGGGTTCTTTGTCCTGTTTTTGCATGGTATGGCTAATATACAAACAAATTACATTAAAATTTGTCGGGGTAATAGCATAATAGCTGTAATTTTATCCTGTTAAAAACATCTACTAAGTAATGCGCATAACAATTATTGGTTCGGGTAATGTTGCCACACACATGGCTGCCGCGTTTAAAAACGCGGGGCATAAAATTGTGCAGGTATACAGCCGCGATATGCAAAACGCCGCTTTGCTGGCCTACCATGTAAAAGCCGAACCGGTTGATGATCTTCAGCATCTTAATAGCGATACGGATGTATTTGTTATTGCTGTTAAAGACGATGTAATTGGGGTAATAGCAGAACAGCTTGCAAAGCACGATAAATTAATACTGCATACATCAGGCGCTACTGATCTGTATGCTTTGCTGGCTTTTACTGACAAGGCAGGGGTGTTGTATCCACTGCAAACCTTTAGTAAGATTAAGGAGGTCAACTTCAGGCAGGTGCCTTTATGTATTGAGGGGGCCGATGCCGGTATAACCCGCCAGATAGAGGAACTGGCGCAAAGCATCAGTAATAATATTTATAGGGTTGATAGTGCGCAGCGTAAAATACTGCACCTGGCAGCTGTGTTTGCCTGTAACTTCCCTAATTACTTGTATGAGGTAGCAAGACAACTGTTGGATGCTAAAGGCCTCGACTTTGATTTACTGCGCCCGCTAATATTAGAAACCGCCGAAAAGGTTCAGGAAAGGTTGCCCGGGCAGGTGCAAACCGGTCCGGCGTTGCGTAATGATAGCGGCACTCTGGAAGTTCACTTAAAACTGCTTGTCGAAACCCCTCATTTACAGCAGATATACACAATGTTAAGTCAGGGTATTATCAAAATGGATTTTACAGCACCCGCCGATAAGTAATTTTGTTACTTTTGCCCAAATGAATATTTTTAAAATA
>JAZKDS010000348.1:0-3257 GCA_040387455.1 Bacteroidota bacterium | reverse complement strand
TTTACAGGAAGCCAAAATCCTTCTGAAACACACCGACTGGAATATTGCTGAAATAAGCAACAGCCTTGGCTTTGAAGAGGCCGCGCACTTTAATAACTTCTTTAAAAAGCAAACTACTTTTACACCGTCAAAATTCCGAGCTGTTTGAATTTTGCAATTATCGGTTTGAATTGTGTAATTTAACCTGATTATCAAGTGCTTATCTTTGTACTGTAATCTAAATAGTACAAATTATGCAAGATAAAACAAAAACCTGGTTTATAACCGGAGCATCAAAAGGGTTGGGGCTGGCCCTTGTAAAACAGCTTTTGGGCGCCGGCCAAAAAGTAGCGGCAACATCAAGAAATATAGCTGAACTAACTGAAAATGTGGGGTATACAGGTGGTAACTTCCTGCCGATAGCTCTTAATCTTACCGATGATACTGCTGTAAAACAAGCTATTGCACAAACGGTAACTGCCTTTGGTACGCTTGATGTGCTTATTAATAATGCGGGTTACGGTATTGGCGGCAGCCTTGAAGAACTGTCTGATAATGAGATACGTACCGCCTTTGATGTGAATGTTTTCGGCACTGTAAACACCATCAGGCACACATTGCCTTATATGAGGCAACAGTCTAACGGCCACATTATCAATATATCATCGATTGCGGGTTATGCTGCAGGCACGGGCTGGAGCGCCTATGCGGGTACTAAGTTTGCGCTGTTTGGCCTTACCGAAGTACTGGCAGAAGACGTTAAGTCGTTCGGTATCAAGGCTACAGTAGTGGCCCCGGGTGCTTTCAGGACCAGCTTTTTAACCGATGAATCTATTACTTTTCCTAAAGCTGTTATTGCTGAATATGAAGATGTCAGGGCATCGCACGCACGCACTATGGCGCTGAACGGCAGCCAGGCCGGCGACCCTGAAAAAGCTGCTGCACTGATGATTGAAGCCGGGTTTAATCCGAATCCGCCACTGCACCTGTTCTTAGGTACCGATGCTTATAACAGGGCTATGGCAAAAATTGAAAACATTACTGCCGAAATAACATCGCTAAAAGATGTTTCTGTTTCTACAAATTATTAATTATCAATCAATTATATTATTATGAGTACTCAAAAAACATGGTTAATTACAGGAGCCAGCAAAGGTTTTGGCCTTGAATTTATCAAACAATTATTAGAAAAAGGCGATAATGTAGCCGCTACATCGCGCACGCTGGAAGGACTTACTACGGCTGCAGGTACGCACCAAAATTTACTTCCGCTTGCGGTTAACCTTACTGATGAGCAGAGTGTTGCACAGGCTTTGAAACAAACCGTTGACCGTTTTGGCAGCCTTGACGTAGTGGTTAACAATGCCGGTTACGGGCTTTTTGGCGCGGTGGAAGAGCTTAGCGATGCCGAAGCACGCAGTAACTTTGATGTTAATGTATTTGGAGCGCTAAATGTGGTGCGCCATGCCATGCCATACCTGCGCCAGCAAAAAAGCGGGCATATTTTTAATATATCGTCAATAGGCGGATATACAGGTGGTTTCGCCGGATTTGGAATCTATTGTGCTACTAAATTTGCGGTGTCTGGCTTTACAGAGGCGCTTGCTGTTGAGGCTAAACCGTTTAATATCAATGTAACTTTAGTACTTCCGGGCTATTTCAGGACTAACTTCTTAGAGAGCGATTCGTTAGTTACACCTAAAAATATCATTGAAGATTACAAGAGTGCAAGGAAGTCGCAGGAGCTTCACACACAGGAAATTAATAACAACCAGCCCGGCGACCCGGTTAAAGGTGTAGCCGAAATGATTAAAATGGCCGAAGTTGAAAACCCTCCGGTTTACTTTTTCCTTGGCAGCGATGCTGTAGAGGTAGCGGGTAAAAAAATAGCTTCGGTAGAGGAAGAGATTGCCACCTGGAAATCGGCGAGTACAGCTACAAATTTCTAATTTACAGTAGTTTATATTGAACTCAGTCCTGCAATTGCAGGACTTTTTTATTGTAATTTCACACGGCACAGGTAGTGGTGTGCTGTTATGTACAGGTAATCATCGGCGCCAAAGGCGCAGTTAGATGTGGGTACACCCGTGTGCAGCCTGCCTAGCAATTCTCCTTTTGCAGATATTACTACAATGCCTTGTGCAGCGGCGGCATACATATTGCCCTTTGCATCAAGCTTAATGCCGTCGGCCCCGGTTTTGCCGAGTTGTTTTTCATACGTGCTGAAATCAAAAAATATGGTTCCGGCACCCACAGTAGCATCGGTATTTACAGGATAGGCCATAATTTGCGGGTTATCGCCGTCAGACTGGGCAACATATAAAGTTTTCTCATCCGGAGACAGGGCAATACCATTAGGGCGGTTAAGGTTGTCAATTATTTGTTTTACAGTTCCTTCTTTGTCAATGCTATATACGCCATTTTGGGCAATTTCACGGTTTTCAGTATCGCCTTCGCGGCCGGGTAGGCCATAAGGTGGATCGGTAAAATAGTAGGTGCCGTTGGTGTGTTGACAAATATCGTTAGGCGAGCTAAACCGCTTGCCCTGCCATGTGGCAGCAAGGCTTACTTTTCCGCTGCCATTAAGGGGCATTTCAGTAATGCGCCTGTCGCCATGCTCGCAGGCTACAAGGTTACCGTTGTTGTTAATCATCAATCCGTTAGATCCGGGTTCATCGCTATACTGGCCCAAGCCAGTGTAACCCGATGGTTTTAAAAAGGTTTGAAGCCCTGCCTTTTCATCCCATTTAAAAATGGTGTTTTGAGGTGCATCACTAAATAACAGGTAGTTACCATTTTTTACCCAAACGGGGCCTTCTGCCCATTTAATGCCCATGGCAATAACCTGAATTTTAGATGTTTCGGGTACTAATTTTTTAAACGCAGGATTAAATACATCTGTTTTGCCAATGGTAGGGTACACCTGCTGGGCTTTGGCAGAAATTGCAACAAAAAGTAGCAATGCAATATAATTGGTAATTTTTTTCATTTTTGAATATGCTGTTTTATGCTAACTATCAGGTTTTTAATTATATTAGCTTTAAAAATTATTTATTATTAAAGCTATGAAAAAAATTATAATGTTTGCTCTGTTTTTTGCAGCCCTTATGGGTTGCCAGGACGATGATGAAACTGTTATTACTACAGAACCGGTTGCTGTTGCCTTTACCGCAGTGCATAAAGGTGACATATCCGGCGAGCCCTTGGTTGCAGCCAATTATGTTATCAACACACCGGCAGCATGGAACAATTTTAAGAATGTTGCGAACTCTGCCTAT
>JAZKDS010000347.1:0-2510 GCA_040387455.1 Bacteroidota bacterium | reverse complement strand
AAGTGTGGCGAATACTATAAAGTCAACTTCCTCTTTATCAATGCCTGCGCGCTCTAAGGCAATCTTAGCTGCCTTAACACCCATGGTAGTAGTGGTGTCGCCATCGCCTTTAACCACGTGGCGGCGCTCTTTAATACCGGTGCGCTCCTGTATCCACGCGTCATTGGTTTCCATAATTTTGGAAAGGTCATCATTAGTAACCACATTTTCAGGCACATAATAGCCCAGCCCCGATATCTTAGAATGAAACATGAATTTGCTGTTTTATAAAATTTTAGAGGCCAAAATTAGCCAAAATGCAAAATGATAATAGTAAATATACATATTTTTTGAGATATGGCAACGTGCCATATGGGTGTAAAGCCTTATTTTTGCCCAAAAATTAACCATGAAAAAGCTATTATACGCCACGATAACCCTACTTGCATTTCAATTAACTGCTACTGCGCAGGATACTATACAAGCCGCTACACCTGAAACTGAAGCCTCTACGGAGTATATACAGGTTAAGCCTGAATATCCGGGCGGTATAATGAACTTTTACCAGTATGTGGTAGATGGGCTTAAAGGCCACAAACCTAAGAAAGCAGGCAAAATGAAGATAAGCTTTGTTGTAGAGCAAGATGGTACTATAAGCGATATAACCATATTAGAAGGCCTTGACGAAAAAACCAACAAAAAAGTGGTTAAACTGTTTGAAAACAGCCCAAAATGGACACCCGGCAAACAAAATGGAAAGGTGGTGCGCGCACAATATACGCTGCCTATACTATTCAAAGGCTAATATTAACCAAACGCATTACGGTCTACCGTAAGTGTAACATCTGCATTTACAGGGAGTTCTTTTTGATGTTCAAAAAAGATAACCTGCTTGCCCAGTGCCGCTTTAACCAGGTAACGATTACCTTTAAAATAGCACTGCTTTACCACTACTTTTAATGGGCCTGCTTCAACTACAATTAACTGATGTGGGTATATAAGCACCACTTCATCAGGATTTTGTGTAAGGGTAAGCAGTTCGAGCTTTATTTCATTTACCTCTCCAAACAACGATGCGGTATACTTATCGGCCGGGTTAAAGTATATGTTTTTACTGGGTGCTTTATCTATAATTTTACCGCTGCGCAACACAATGGTTTCATCTGCAAAAGACAGTGCATCAGTACTATCATGAGTGGCTGTAATAACCGTTACGCCTTTTGCCTTAAGGTAGGCAAACAGGTTGCGGCGCAGGGCATTCTTCCTAAAATTATCTATGTGGCTAAAGGGCTCATCCAGCAAAAGCACTTCGGGCTCATGCGCCAGTACTTTTGCCAGGGCAATGCGCTGCTGCTGCCCACCACTAAGGTATTTGGCCTTGGTATCGGCAAATGCCTGCATTTCAACAATTTCTAACAACTCCATAGTACGGCGGCGCTTTTCTTCAGGGTAAAAATTACTCAGGAAGGCTCCTACGTTTTCGGCTGCGGTGGTATAAGGCATAAGGTCAAAATCCTGCGCCAGATACTTCATATAAGCCATACCGGGTATAAGGTTTTGTTTTGGCCCTGTAACAGGCTGGCCTTTATAGGTAATTTCGCCCTCATTAAGATCGTATAACCCGTAGATAACCTTAAGCAGCGTGCTTTTACCGCAACCACTTTCACCTATTACAGCTATATTTTGCCCCGCCTTTACGTTGAAAGAGATGTTGTGTAGTATAGTGTTTTCGGTATAACCGAATGATATGTTTTTTATAGCAAGCATTGTAGCCCAAGTTTAGCTGCAAAAGTAAAATTAAACCCACTAAACAAAAAATATATAGAAGTTAATATATGGCTAAAAATACTACTTATGCATTACAACGATATAATTGTTAAATTCTCAATTAATGCCATGTTTTAGAGCTTGATAATGTAAATTTAACATTTACATTACCTAATTTTGCCCATCTTTTTAAAAATCAAACCATGAAAAAGTTAATTGTTGTATTTTTATTATCAATCGCTTCATTTACAGCATT
Organism: Bacteroidota bacterium; assembly: GCA_040387455.1. Taxonomy (GTDB): domain Bacteria; phylum Bacteroidota; class Bacteroidia; order Flavobacteriales; family Flavobacteriaceae; genus Flavobacterium. The sequence continues at coordinate 508 of JAZKDS010000347.1, read as the reverse complement.
TTCTCAGGAAGGCCACAACCAGTTTTCTATTGAAGGTGCTTATGGAATAAGCGTGGCATCTACCCCATCTTTAACCGACACTCAGTATTTTAACATTGGTGGCAGGTACATGTTTAACGAGTATTGGGGTGTTAAGGCATTTTATTCTCAGGATAAATTTAGAACAAATGATACTCCGGAAACTGGTGTTGACTATAAAATAGTATCTGCTCAGGCAGTATATAACCTGGGTCGAGCCTTATCATTACCCCGTTTTACAGGCAGTTATGTAAATGTGCTGGCACATGCAGGATTAGGATATACGTATGCAAAATCTAACATATTTACGTCTGATGATAATATAGGTAATGTAACTATAGGTATTACACCTCAGTTTTATATCATAAAAAACCTTGCGCTACATGCTGATGTTTCTTATACCCTTAATATTAAGCAACATTATCGTATGGACGGCTACCCTCATAGCCTTACTGACCGTACACAATCTTTTACCGGAGGTATACTTAAT
>JAZKDS010000346.1:0-2360 GCA_040387455.1 Bacteroidota bacterium | reverse complement strand
ACTTGGCCTTTCTGCAAGGTACCTGAGCGATTTGCTGCGTAATGTTTGCGGGCTCAGTACGCAGCAGTTTATACATGATAAGCTTATTGAAAAAGCAAAGGAATATATTGCAACGGGAACGCTTTCGGTAGCAGAAATAGCCTTTAAGTTAGGGTTTGAGCACCCGCAATCCTTCAACAAACTATTTAAAAAGAAAACAAGCCTGAGCCCTGTATCATTTCAGCAATCAATACATAAAAATTAAAAAACATGTCGGCAATAGATTTTGAACAACTAAAAAAACGTTCTTTAGAAATAAGGAAACGTTACCACGAATTAGAGCTGATACACCACGGTAGTGAATGGAGCGTAGAGGAAGATGCCCTTGCATTTCTTACCGATGCAGGACTTGTAGGCAGGCTAACCATGTCTCAGCAGGGCAGGTGGCCAAAAGGCAACACCGATGAAGAGCTTAAGCACAAAGTAGGGGAAAGCATTTGGTGGCTTACAGTATTAGCATCCAGGATGGATATTGATATTGAAGAGGCGGTGCAAGGCTTTTTAAACAAAACGGAGAAACTTTTAAAATAGGTTAACCTGATTAGAGCAAAATGACCATACTAAAAGCAGAGATAAAAGATGATGAGGTTTTAACCGCTATCACTAAAAAATCGAAGGCATATTGGGGCTATACTGAAGAACAGCTTTTAGCATGGTCTCAACAGCTAACTATTACCGAAGTCTATATTAAAGATAACGAAGTGTATAAGTTATTAGTAGATGGTGGGGTTGTAGGGTATTATTCTTATTTCAGTAAGGATAAAAACACTGTTACACTAGATAACCTTTTTGTTTTGCCGGTGTTTATAAGCAGTGGCATTGGCCGGTTATTGATGGAGGATTTTTTGCTGCGCATAAAAAATACCAGTGCTAAAAAAGCCATCCTTGAATCTGAACCCAACGCCGAAGGTTTTTATGCAAAATTTGGTTTTGTAAAAACCGGCCATGTTGAAACATTAATTAAAGACCGGTACCTCCCCATAATGGAACTGGATATAACATAAAAAAGCTTCAGTGAAAACTGAAGCTTTTTACATACTAAACAATCTATTATAATAAAAACAATGCAAATTTAGATTACTCTGTTAGCGGCCAGATTATCTCTGAGCCTGAAGGAACGCTAAACGCTCCATTTTGTAATGATATTGGTATAATAGCTGTTTTTCTTGGATCAACCTGTGAGTTAGAAAAATGTGTATGAAAAACATAATGCATACTTCCTGTGGCATCATAAAAAACATCGCCATGGCCTGTGCCCGGATAGTTTAGTATTTGCCTTGATATAAATGGGCTGTTATTTTCTTTATCCCACGGGCCATAAGGGCTTGTAGAGGTAGCATAACCTACAGCATAGTTTTTGTTCCTGAAATCATTAGCAGAATACAGCATGTAATATTTATCGCCATTTTTTAAAACCGTAGGGCCTTCCGTTACTCCCCAAGATACGTTTTCGGTATTTTCCCAGGGTTTTGTAGCATGAATACACTCGGTAAGCGTAGAAGGCTTTATGGCAGTAAGGTCGCTTTCCAGTTCGGCTACAAAAATGCGGTTGCCATTTGTAAGTTTTACATGGTACAGATATACCTTGCCGTTATCAAAAAACACGTATGGGTCTATTTGTTTACCATCAGATGGTAAAGCATTACCTGTATTAGTAAATGGCCCAAGCGGGCTGTTACTCTCTGCAAAGGCTATCTGTTCATTTGCAGTGTAGGCCATATAGAATTTTCCGTTGTATTCAAAAATTTGAGGTGCCCAAAAACCTGTAGTGCCGTAGCCATCGCCTTTTTTAAAGGCAAAGCCACCATGCGCTCCGGCAGGACCCTCCCAGTTTTCCATGTCGGTTGATGTATACACTAAAAAACCTTCTCCGGCAATGTTAGGATTATTTTTGGTGCCATACAGATAGTAGGTGCCGTTGTGCTCAAAAATAGTTGGGTCGGCCAGCATGGGGTTAATGCGTGCCACTGTAGGCGGTGTTTCTGTTTTAGAATCGTCAGATCCGCACATAACAAATAATGGGCATATAAGCAGGTAAATGGCGAGTTGTTTAAATAATTTCATAAGGGGTACTTTAGTCAGTGTTAAACTATTTCGTTTTCGCAAAGTTGATTGTTTAAACGCGAAGAAAGCTGCTCATCTATTCCAAAATTTGTTCAAATTGTGTCATTAGATCCATTTTAATACATAATTAACCAAAATGAACATATATAAGACAAACTTATAGACTCAATTTGTTGCATTAATCTGAAAAGTGAAGTGGGGTATATGGAAGCTTGTAGTAGGGGCACCTGATTATATACTCCAAGTATATTGTAGTG
>JAZKDS010000345.1:0-7979 GCA_040387455.1 Bacteroidota bacterium | reverse complement strand
GCATAGTACGTAATTATTCTGTGCCCTTATTACCGGTACGGGTAGCTTTTCTATCATAACATTAGTTATGGCATAGCATCCCGTTAGCGACGTCACCCTTGCATAAAGCATCTGTAAATCTGGGAATACTTCATAATTATTGGCTACAGCGTTAGTGCCATCTTCGGCATCAGTATTGGTGCTATGGTAGGTTATGGAAAAATTAGCGGGATTTTGCACGCCTAAAATCTGGTTATTTAACGAGTTAAGGTCAAAAAACAACGGGTTACCATCATCGCAAAGTACCACATCAGCCGGCTGAATTGCCACCGGCAGTGCTTCTATCGCAATATATTTAGAATAGGTAAAGGCCTGCCCCTGCCTTATAAGCGTAAGCGTTACTGCATAATCGCCCGGGGCGGCATAGGTGTGCTGCGTGGTAAGCTGGATTGAAGTATTGCCATCGCCAAAATCCCAAAGCGCGCTATCGGGCGCGGCACCGGAAAGTATTGAAAATTCTGTACTATCGCCAAAACACAAGGGCTTTGCTGTTACGTTGGGTATAAAATAAGACTGTATAAAAGGCGGAAGCCCGTATGCTGCATTCCTGCCACCCAGGCTTATCGCATCGGCAGAAAAGCCACACCCGTTACCTATTACATCAGGGGAAGTAATTACGCTAAGAGTGGTTTCGGCAGTGCAGGTGTAATATATCTTACCGTCTTTTGCCAGTTGCAATGCCCCGCCATATATGTAAATATCAGGGTTGCCGGTAATTTCAAGTTCAGATGCCGCAATATCTGCTGCATCAAGGTTGTATTGAAAAATTTCGGCCGTATCTGAATTTGAAATGTAAACCAACCGGCTTAACGGCGAAAATTCCACACCATAATCATATACCCTGCCCGGTAGCAATAACGCATTGCTTACCAGCCCGGTGGCAGTGTCAAAATCAAAAACCTGTGAGCCCGACACGCAATTGCCCATCGCTAATTTTTTTCCGTCGGGCGATGCTTTCATGCACCCCACACTGTCAAGGCCCGCGTTAATTACCTGGCCTGCGCTACTTACTACCGAAACCGGATTTACACCATTGGGCGTAACCCGTGTAGAAAAAAAGGTATTGGTGCCCACATCATGGCTTATTACCCATACGTCATCACCATTATTATGCAATACTGCAGTAATCTGTTCTGTTGTTTGCGCCTGAACAGGTACATTTTTTGCAGTAACATTGCCCAGGCCATTATTAAGGGACATATCCACTTCAGAATATCGTAACCCAGCTTCAGCACCATCCTCTGCAACAGTAAAAATGTAATATATCTGAAGGTTCAGAGGCTTTGGCACTATAATGCCTGACTGCGAGCTCCCTATGCTGCCCATAAGCCCGAAGCCATTAGGCATAATGTTATGGGTTTTATCGAGTACATCTACACCATTTGTATAAAAAAGCAGGTTACCATTTTCATCAGATATGCATGCTATCCCTTCATTTGTTGAAAGTGCACCATCTAACAATGCTACCGGGCTTGGGCCATTAAAATCCAGGCCTGCCTTATTACCAAAATACCAAATATTAGACTGGTTTTGTGCAAACGCAGTACAACCCATTAAACATACTAGCAATATCAAGTACTTTTTACTCATGCTCAAAGATAGTATATCACTAATAATGAGCACCATCAAAGAATATCATGCAAAAAATTTAATGATATGTTTACATTGCTATAACACTTTAATAGCTTTTCTCTTTTCTGCAACTATTATAAAAATACAGGGCCGGAAGATTAATACATCTCCCGGCCCTGTTTTATTGCTAAGTTAAAGTATATTACTTCACCACCTTAACCCACTGCCCTTTAGTCCTGCTCAGGTAGCTGTTATCATACATGGCCTCGGCCTGAACGCCCGGCAGGTAGTAGCTACCCGGATAGCTGGCGTTAAGCAGTATCCTGAAGGTTTTGGTTTCGTGCGCTTTTAGAGGGAAATAGAAATTAGTCCTGTCATCGCGTATATCAGTATAGTCTACGTTGTTTTCAGCAAAGTTACCAAAATCGGTAAACCTTGTATTTACAATCTCCCACCCTGACGGTATAATCTGCGTAAGCGCAATATTCTCTACATACTCGCCTTTTTGATTGGTGATGGTAACCTCAGCTATAAACTCTGTGGCCTGCGCCAATGATGCCACGTTAATAACATTGCCAGCCCTATCTTTAAACACAATGCCGGTATTCAGTCCGCGCTCTTCGGCAAGCTCCTGCCCTACCGGAAGAACACCACTGTAAATCACTTTTACATACAATGTTCCCTGCTTGTTGTTTTTTACAGTAACCGTATTATTTGTACTCACGTTAAGCACCCTGTCGGCAAAGCTTTTAGCAGTTTTAATACCCTCTGACTTACCTTTACTTGTATACGTGGCATCTACACCTTTTGAGGCCGTACCTGCTGCAAATTTGCTCATGGCATACAGGCTATAGGCCGTGGTTTGCGTGCTCATCCAACCGTTACCGCCCATGTCTTTTGCTATTTTAACAGCCATGTTCCATGCTTTATCTTTTTGCCCCAGTATTACAAGGGTTTCAAGCGCCATGGCCCTGTTGCGCGTAGCCGATCCATAGTAATAATAGTGGTAATCATACCCTTCATCGTCAAGTGTACTCTTAGCCAGCAACTCCTGCCCTACATTCTTTTGGCCTGCCAATGCATAGGCCGCAGCCAATCGTAACCTTGCCTCATTACTAATACCGCTTGTTTCGCGCAGCCTGTTCATACTGCTCAGGTCGGCACTACCGGCAAGCGCAAGCGTATAAAGCCTGTAGGCCTGTGCAATATCATTACGGTAGCCCGCATTATAGCGCCACTGCCTTGCCTGCCTTTGCTGGTAGCTTATCCACTGGCGTTTTGCATTCATAGGCAGGGCATATCCTTTTTTCTCGGCTTCTATAAAGAAATGGCCCACGTATGTTGAACCCCAGTCATCGGGCGTGGCATTGCCCGGCCAATAGCCAAACCCACCTTCGCTCGTTTGGAAACCGGCCAGTTTTTGAATGGCAGCCGTTACATTTTTCTGTATCTTCTTTTTGCGAGCGGCATCTATATCGGCAATATCGGCCAGGTACACCTGCGGGAAAGCGGCGCTGGTGGTTTGCTCCAGGCAGCCGTGCGGATACTGTATAAGGTAATCGAGCCTGCGGTTAAGATCAATACTCGGGAAGCTCGACAACTCAAGCCTTGCGGTGTTAGTGCCTGTTACGCAAAAGGCCGCCCAGTCAATAGTGGCGCTTTGCCCGGCATCTATAAGAACTTCTTTATAATTAGTTGTAACCGGGTTAGGGTTTATAATATCAAGCTCTACATCATAACTGGCTTTTGTACTGCCCGATGTTGCCGTTACCGTAACCTTACCCAGGCCAACTAAGTCGCCCACCTCAAGATCAAAATAAGCAATCTTTTCATCGGGCCTTGTAAAGCTTATCGCCTGGCTTGACGGACCCACTACCCTAAAGCCGTTATTGGTTTTTACCGTAAGTGTTACATTTTTCACGTTATCTTCCATAGCAAAGAGCGTTACCGGAAGTGTTATTTTTTCGCCCGGTGTGGCTTTTCGTGGTAGCGATGCCAGCAGCATTAACGGACTGCGTACCGGCGTGGCCTTTTCTGCCGAGCCATAAGCGCTCAAATCAGTATTGGCAGCCACTACCATGGTACGTACCGAACCAATGTACTGCGGCAGCGTAATTTCGTGCGTTCTGGTTTGGCCTGCGCCAATGGTATATGGCCCAAGATAAATGACCACTGGTTTAAAGCGGTTGGCCTTTTTGGCTTTGCCGCCACCTAAATCTTCATCTCCACCTATGCTGAATACCTGGTTTACCTTGCCACCGTAAGCACCTATAACATCATCATAAATATCCCACGTGCGCACGCCCAATGCTTCTTTAGCATAAAAGGCAGTCCAGGCATTTGGTGTTTTAAATCGGGTTAGATCCAATAAGCCTTCGTCTACCACCGCAATGGTATAGGTCATGGGCTTGCCATTCTTTTCGCTTACTTTTATGGTAGTTTTGGTTTCGGGTTTCAGTACATCGGGCATTGCAATTTGCGGCTCCAACACAGTGCTTTTGTCAATAACCTCAATGGGCACAATACCATACAGCCTTATAGGCGAGTCATTTGCGGTAGTGGCATGTGGTTGTACCAGCGTAATGTATATGTACACGTTTGGCGCCATCTTTTCTGTTACCGGAATGGTAAGCTGGGTTTCGCCTTTTTGTGTAGGCACCCAATAGGTTTGCAGCACCTGAGTACCGTTTTCTACTGATACCAGCGCCCTGCCGCCCTCTCCTGACGGGAAAGATACCACGGCTTTTTCGCCTACATTATATTTTTCTTTATCTGTAGCAAAAACAAGCATAGCTGCCTCTTCGCCACCATTATTCTTTGCACGTCCACTCCAATATGGGTAGTCAATCAATACCGTTTGCCCGGCAGAGTGTCCGCCATCAACATCGGTAACACGCACCAAATAACGGCCCCATTCATCTTCATCTGTTTTTACGGTAAAGCTGGCTTTACCTTTACTATCTGTTGTAACCTGCATACTCTGGAAGGGCTGGTTAGCCAGTGCATTACTATATGATGATGAATTGCCATTTCGGGCATCCCACCACCAGCTCCACTGCACTTTGTATACTTTTATATCGAGCACACGCCCCGCTTTTGGGCTGCCCTTTTCGTTTACGGTGGCCACTTCAAACTTATTGGCCTTACCGGTTTCCAGCATGCCATATTTGTTGCCTTCTGGTGCTTTTACACCCACATACACATCATATGGCGAATAGGTAGCCGTAACAACATCAGTACTAAAATCGCCGCCCCTTTCATAGGCTTTTGTAATAATAGCTGCCTTAAGCATACCTGGCGCCCGGCTTTCCAGCTGCGGGTTTAGTTCTACCTGGCCCACACCATTATCATTAACCTGGCCGGAGAAGATGTTTATCTCCTCGGTACTAAATGATTGTGCAGGATCATCAAACACATAATTTTTATAGCCCTTAAAGCTGGTGCCCTGCTGGCTGAACTTTGCCTGCATTTCTACCTTAAGCCCTTTGGCAATAGCGCCATGCAGCCAGGTTACCTCAACGGTACCCGTATTTTTTCCGGTGGCATAAATGGTCTTGCCATCAAAGCTGTTTTTTATTTTGAGCCTGTTGGGCTTAATGGTTTCTATCTTGGCGGTTTTATAAAAATGCGCACCTCCCACACTTACGCGCACCTCCCAATTGCCTGTAGGAGCCGATGTCTGTGTAGGCACTATAAATTTATAATGGTTTTTAGGATTGTAGCCCTGTACGGTTTGAAATACCGCCTTACCATTAGGGTCAGACAGCCTTAATTTAATAGGGTGCGATGCCGGAAGTTTAGCCGCCTTATCATTTAAAATAAATCCGATAAACAGCGTATCGCCTGGGCGCCACACGCCACGCTCGCCATATACATATCCTTTAAGCCCTTTTTGTAATTGCGTACCGTCTACATCATAATTTGATACCGACTGCGCCGTGCCGTCCTGCATTTTTACATAGGTGGTGTTCTTGTCTTTTTTTACGATGGCAAAAAACGCCTCTTCGTCAGTACTCAGGTTCAGGATGCCCTCGGCACTGGTGGTACCGGCGGCTATTTTTTGCCTCTGAAACGTATACAGCTCTATACTGGCACCTGCCACAGGCTTGGTGGTTGTAATACTGCTTACCGCAAAGAAATAAGTATCGTTACCGCCTTTTTTGGCAATAACACCTAAATCTGAAGCCAGGACATTAGTAGCTATTTTCCTATCGTAGTAATAGCTGCTGCTGCACGGATTTTCGCGCTCGTTCCAGTCATAATCATACGGGTAATAATCGTAGTACTCGTCTTCGCTGGTATCATAGTCATACTCGCCCTCATAATCCTGGCGGTCTTCTACCTCATCAGTATCCGTTTCGGGGTCGTCTTCAGGTTTTACATCACCACATTTATAAATAGAATATGATTTTTTGATGCTCATCTCTACCCTGTAAATAGCACCCGGCTCTGGGTTTATTATGGTAGAAAGATCTATGGCATAGGCATTCCATTTGCCATAGTTAACCAGCTTATCGGTATTTAGCTCCAGTGTTTTTGTGGCAACGGGCCTGGCCACCTTGCGCAGGCTATAGTTGCCACTTAGCGGGTTGTCCTGTAGGAACTGCATAACATTGTTCTCGAAAATGCGGTATACCTTAACGTCTATCTTAGCCAGGTTTACGGCTTCAAAGTTTATTTTTAAATTGCTTGAAGCAGGCAGTATAGTGCCACTTTTTATAAAGCGAGCCTCAGGCTTAAGTTGCTCAAAGGCTATTTTTTGTGTCCATGTTTCTTTGGTTTTATAGCCATAGGTACTTTCTATACCCTGAAAAACCTCAACCAAATAATCGCCGTTAACCGGCTCCGGGAAGAATACTTTTAGCAAGTTACCATCGGTAGCATACGTAAGGCCGGTGGCATTTTCTACCGAAACAAGCCCTGCAAAATTCTGGTCTTTACGCAATGGGTCGCTAAAATTAACCAGCAGTGTTTGGTTATCACCAGGCTGTGGCTCTACACTTATCACTTTAAAGTTGTCTTTGCCCGGCACTGTAAACTCTTCGCTGCCCTGGCGGTCTATGTCAAACGGTTTACCGTTCCAGCTTATTTTTATTTTAGTATCGTGTACTTCCCTTTTTATACTATCTATCACAAAGCTAAACTGCGCAGCGCTGTTGCCTGCCACACCATTAAAACGGATGGGTAGTTTTTTGCCACCCTGCTCTGCTGTAACAATTTTACGGGCAGTGGCAATATCCATATTATCGCTGGTTTTAAGCACACCGTTAAGATACTGCAGGTCGCGGCTGTAGCTTTGTAAATCGGCCACGGTGACCATAAAATCCTGACGTATGGTTTTTACCCTGAACTTAAAATCTTCAAGGCCCTGCGGGGTTTTTATAAATTTAGAAAGGTGTAGTGTAACACGGTACTCGGTATCGGGGTCGAGTGCCTCATCGGGCTGAAAGGCTATAATATTGCCTTCTTTAAACACTACCTTACCATCTACTGATGGCGATATGCTGAAATATTCTTTATCCAGCTTTTGGCCGGGCACCCATTCTTTTTTAGAAATGGCAAGCCCCACCTGTATATCAGACTTTGCAGAGACCACCCCAGATGAAAAACTGGTTATAAACTCCTTAAACTGTGCAAAAACAGAATCGAAATCTTTGCCCGATTTTGTGCAGGAATGCAGCATAAGGGCAGCTACTGTAAGGCACAGTGCCAGCTTCAGGTTTTTCATGAGGTGCGGTTGGTTATTGGTTGGTTAAAAATTATGGTGTTATTTCTCGCTATAACTAGTAATATCTTACAAATATTGCGATTAAAACGAGAAAAAAACTTAATTTTTTCTTAAGATATTACAACCCTGAAAATCAACGTCTTCTTTGCTGAAAAAACGTTTTCATAAGGGCACTGCATTCATCAGCTAAAACTCCTGTAATCACTTCGGTTTTAGGGTGCAGTTTACCACCCATAGCACGGTAGCCCCGGTTATCATCGTGTGCGCCATACACCACTTTTGTAACCTGGCTCCAGTACAGGGCACCAGCGCACATCTGGCATGGCTCCAGCGTTACATACAGCGTACAGTTTGTTAGATATTTGCCGCCTAAAAAGTTTGCGGCAGCGGTAATGGCCTGCATTTCGGCGTGGGCAGTAACATCATTAAGCAGCTCAGTAAGATTATGGCTTTTTGCAATAACTTTATCATTAACCACTACTATTGCCCCCACGGGTATTTCGCCCCTGTCAAACGCTGATTGCGCCTCAACAAGGGCTTTATTCATAAAATAGTCGTGGGTAAAAATGTTTTCCATGGGTGTAAAAATACAATTTTGAATGGAACGATCACCCTGTTTCTTTATACGCGACCGCTTTGA
>JAZKDS010000344.1:0-1765 GCA_040387455.1 Bacteroidota bacterium | reverse complement strand
ACCGCTGAATACGTGAAAACCATGGAACCCTGTAATAGTAAAGAACAGGTTGGCAAAGGCCTGTGCCGCAGTCTTCTGCGCTTCTAAGCCACCCCCTTCTCCGGTAAAGAACTCTTTTAATGTATGCTCATCAGTTGGGATACTTGCCCACCAAAAGCCTTCATGATGTAAGTGTGACCACTCCAATGCCTGACAACCCAAGAACATAAAACCGCCGATGACAGTAAATATCATCCACATAACCACTTCCTTTTTAGAGTTACGATGGCCCGCCTCTACGGCTAATACCATGGTAACAGAACTCATGATAAGGATAAACGTCATGATACCCACAAAAACCAGTGGATAACCGCTGTCTACCAAACCAGGTACTGATTGGAAAATCTTATCTGCAGCCGGCCATGTAGGCATGCTGAAACGAAGAGCACCGTATGATATAAGTAACGAAGAAAAGGTAAAGGCATCCGATAAAAGGAAGAACCACATCATCATTTTACCGTACTCAACCTTAAACGGAGAATGCCCGCCTGCCCATGGGGTTGTTTTTAATTCATCAATTTTTGATACTGCTTCGCTCATTTCTAGTTTAGCTATGAAATTGTTATTAATGTTGGTTCAAAAGTAAAAAAACATACAGATAAATCCATATAATATCGACAAAATGCCAAAAAATACCTGACATCTGCATGTTGTATAAGTTCTTAACCTGCGGCTTATTGCGGTAGCTGCCCACAAGCGTTAGGCCCAGCAGCACCAATCCCGCTACAATATGTATTAAATGTGTAACTGTAAACGCATATATAAAAGACTGCGCAGCATTTGGATTTATAAAATAAACCCCCATTTGTACCAATTGCGACCATGCATAAAATTGTAGCGCAAAAAAGGCAACGCCAAGTAAAATGGTTGCCCACAGAAAAAGTCTTTGCTTATCAAACTGTAGGCGTTTTGCTGCGTTTGAAGCCAGGTATAAAGTTATGCTGCTTAGTATTATAACGGTAGTGCTGTATATAAATGCATCGGGCAATGGTGTATCAAGGCCCTTGCCACTTTTTTGGCCGCCTACATATACAATAAAACCACTGGTAAGTGCCGCAAAAAACATAAATGATGTGAATATGAATATCCACATGTTAAATTTTTTGGCGTTGAGGTTTAATTTATCTTCTTGTTGTATCTGAGCCATCATCATCTCACTTTCCTATAAAATCAAATAAAAACATTAACTGTACTACCGGCAACCAAAAAAACGACCCAAACATCAGTTTCCTGGCTTCGGGTACTTTCTGTGTGCGTAACAACATAATTGCTTGATACAAAAATATCAGGCTGCAAATTAACGATACGCCCCCAACATAATAACCACCATACCCTAAAACAGTGGGTAACAAGCTTACCGGCACCAATATAACGGCAAATATAACAGTAATTATGGCGCTGCCCATATCCCTGCTTCCTGTAGGCAATAAACGAAAACCTGCCAATTTATAATCCTCATCCAACACCCAGGCAATTGCCCAAAAATGCACAAACTGCCACACAAATTGTATAGAGAACAGCACCAAAGCTATCTCGTCAATACGGCCGTTTGGCTGGCCCGCCACATAGCCAATCAGTGCCGGAAAAGCACCGGGGAAGGCACCCACAAATACTGATATCGGCGATTTCTGTTTCAGTGGCGTATAGGCAAATGCATAAAGCAAAATTGACAATACCGATAGCAAACCGGTAAGTAGGTTAAGCGTTCCTAAAAGATAGGTGCCTG
>JAZKDS010000343.1:0-3199 GCA_040387455.1 Bacteroidota bacterium | reverse complement strand
ATACCTTACGGATTCTTTCGGGTTTATACGGTTTATTAAAGCCGCTCGACCTGATACAGCCCTACCGGTTAGAGATGGGCACGCAGCTGCCGGTAGGCGATAGCAAGAACCTTTATGAATTTTGGAAAGCAACCCTTACCGAAGAACTCAACAAAGAGCTTAAAGACGGCGAATTGTTTGTAAACCTGGCCAGCCAGGAGTACTTTGGCGCCATTGATGAAAAAGCACTTAAAGTGCCCGTTATTACCCCCGAGTTTAAAGATTATAAAGACGGCAACCTGCGCATGGTTAGCTTTTTTGCCAAGAAGGCGAGGGGCATGATGGTGCGCTACATTATAGATAAAAACGTAAAAACCCTTAAAGGTCTTAAAGGTTTTGATTATGATGGCTACCGTTTTGACCCGAAACTGAGCAAGGGCAACACACTGGTGTTTACAAGGTAGTTTCAGTCGCAGTCACAGTTTTCAGCCGCGTTTACACACATTAATGAAATAGAAAAGCCCATAAAATGGTTACATTTTATGGGCTTTTACTACCAACTGCGCCTGCCAACCGCCTACTTCCCCTTCAGCTTCTTCATAAAATCCTTAAAGGCCGGCAGCAATTCTTCAAATAAGGGGTTTTCTTTATTGCGCAGCATTACCTCGCTAAACATCTTAAGGCCAATGGCAAACTCAGAGCTTTGGCCCGCGTCTTTAAAATGGTTGCGTTCCTGTAGTTTGTCTATAATATCAAAAAGGTTGTCGTGGTTGTCAAAAACCAGCTCCATGCGCCTGTGCAGGGGCTCATCGGTAGGGCTGTAGGTGTGCTGAAGCTCAATTTTGTAATGATTGTATTTTTTATTCATAGGTAGAGTGTGTAAAAAAAGTGTTTAAAAAAGCCCACCGGTAGTGTGTTACCGGCAGGCTTGGGTATAAAAATAGTAGTGTAAGTGTTTTTTGTTGAGGGTTTAAAGTTAGGAGTTGCGGGTTTTGAACTTTAACTCTGAACTCCTAACCCTAAACCTTGCTGCAAAGCAGCGGTTAGTGCATTGCATCGGCTAAATCAATCTTGGTCTTGCCTTCTCTTATCAATAGTATAAATGGTATACAAATGGCAAACAATATGCCCAGGTATAAAAATATATCCATGTAAGATAATACCGTGGCCTGTTTCATTACACCACCCTGCAGGGCTGCATAGGCTTTGTCTAATGCCTCGCTGGCGCTAAAGCCTTTAGACATAAACCCGTGCTGCAATTGCTGCACACGCTGCTGCACGGCAAAATCTGTTACCTGCTCATGGCTTACCAGCGTTACCCTGTGGGCCTGGCTAAGACGTGTTATAAACGTACTGATGATGGCTATACCAAAAGACCCGCCCAGCTGGCGCAGCATACCTGTAAAGGCAGCCCCCTCGCCAATGCTCTTACCCTTAAGGGTACTAAGAGACATGGTGGTTATGGGTACAAAAAGCAAGCCTAAGCCCATACCTCTTAAAATAAGTGGCCAAAAGAAATGCTCTGTACCGGTATCGGGCGTCATTACCGTATACATCCAGAAGGTAAACCCAAAGAAGATACTAAAGCCCGCGGCAACCATATAAGTTTTCTTTACCCCACGCTGAATCATCTGGCCTATAAAGGGCATCATAAACGCCGTCATTAATGAACTTGGTATCAAAAGCAAACCGGCATCTGTAGCCGTCCATCCTAAAATAGACTGGGTATATAAGGGTATTATAAACGTAGACCCAAACAACCCGAAGCCCATAATAAAAGACATGATGGTGCCTATGCGCAGGTTACTGTCTCTTAGCACCCGCAGGTTTACAATAGGGTGGTCATACACCAGCTCCCGCCATATAAATGCTATAAGGCCAAAAAAGCTCACTATGCTAAGCAGTACAATTTCATGGCTTTCAAACCAGTCGTCCTGCTGCCCGTGCTCTAATACAAACTGTAGCGACCCAATAAATGAAATAAGGAAAAGCATGCCCCACCAGTCTACCTTATCGGCACTTAGCTTTTCGCCATACTTAGGGCTTTTTACAAACATCAGCGTAAGCATGGTAGCAATAATACCCAGCGGCACGTTGATATAAAATATAAAAGGCCAGCTCCAGTTGTCTACAATCCATCCGCCCAGTGGCGGCCCCAGGGTGGGGCCCACAATAACGCCCATGCCATAAATGGCCTGTGCCATACCGCGTTTTGCCACAGGGTAACTTTCTGTAATAATAGTTTGTGCCGTTACCAGCAACGCACCGCCACCAAGGCCCTGTATAAACCTAAAGGCTACCAGCTCCCATATATTAGTGGCATTACCACACAAAAAAGATGCTACGGTAAAAATTACAATACTTACCGCAAAATAGTTGCGGCGGCCAAACTGCATAGAGAGCCAGCTGGTCATGGGTATTACAATTACGTTTGCAATGGCATAGGCGGTAATTACCCAGGCCACATCGGTCAGGGTTGCACCCAGTGTGCCACGCATGTTGTTTAGCGCAACGTTTACAATGGTAGTATCTACAATTTCAAGCAGGGCACAAAGTACCGCCGTTATCGTAATGATAACGCGCCTAAAGCCATATTCTACCAGGCTGTCGTCTGCTACGGTTGGTCCTCCTGCCATAATATTATTTTAAATGTACATCTACGTCCACGTTCATGCCCGGGCGTAGCAGTTTTATTTTTTCTGCGTCGTTGTTTTTAGTAAGCGATATTTTTACAGGCAGCCTTTGTACGGTTTTTACAAAGTTACCGGTTGCATTATCAGGAGGCAGTAAAGAGAAACGTGCACCCGTAGCCGGAGAAAATGAGGTAAGTTCGCCTTCAAACTCCACATCAGGGTAAGCATCGGCCTTAATGGTTACTTTTTGGCCCTCCTTCATTTTGGTAATCTGCGTTTCTTTAAAGTTAGCTACCACCCAGGCACTTTCGCTGTTTATAATGTAAAATAAGGCCTGTCCCGGTTGTACTAATTGCCCCGGCTGCACATCTACGGTGCTTACCTGCCCGTCTACAGCGGCAATAACCACAGTATAGCTCAGGTTAAGCTCGGCAGCTTTAAGGGTAGCTTCGGCTCTTTTAATGTTAGCGCTGGCTACTTCAGTTTGCTTGCCCGATACGTTGCTGCGGCTCACGCTGGCAGCCCTCTGGCTACGGCTTGCAGTCTCTGCCTGCTGCAATACGCGCAGGTTAGCCTCAGCCTCCTGC
>JAZKDS010000342.1:0-3374 GCA_040387455.1 Bacteroidota bacterium | reverse complement strand
AATAATCCTGAAACTGGCCCACTCAAATGTGCCTATAGCTACCATCATCATTACCCCCACTAATGCTGCCATAGGTAATTTACCTATTACCGGCGCACCAAAAAGTATGATAATAAGTATGGTTAGGGCAGCAATAATACCCGAAAGCCTTGCCCGGCTGCCGGCGTTAAGGTTAACCAGTGTTTGTGCTATCATGGGGCAGCCACCCATACCGTTAAAAAAGCCGTTAGCTATATTTGCGGTGCCTTGTGCAATGCATTCGCGGTTGCTGTTTCCGCGTGTACCGGTAATTTCGTCTACAAGGTTTAGGGTAAGCAGGCCTTCGGTTAAGCCTACAGCCGACATGATAAGTGCATAAGGAAATATTATGCCCAGTGTTTCTAAATTTAATGAGATGTTTGGGATGTGAAAAGGAGGGAAGCCGCCCTGTACTGAGGCGATATCCTGCACGGTTTTGGTTTCAATTCCGAAACTCAATGCTACAACAAAAACCACTACTATAGCGACTAATGATGCGGGTATGGCCTTAGTAATTTTGGGGAGAATAACAACTACGGCTATGGTTAGCGCTACCAGTCCCAGCATTGTGTAAAGTGCCGTACCCGTAAGCCATTCTGCATGGCCATTGACCATGGTTTTAAACTGGCCCAATTGCGACATGAATATAATAACCGCAAGGCCGTTTACAAAACCATACATAACAGGTTGTGGTACCAAGCGGATGAATTTGCCGAATTTAAACATGCCTACCAGTATTTGTATGACGCCTGCAAGAGCTACAGCGGCAAATACATACTCTATGCCGTGCGATTGCATAAGGGCAATGAGTACTACAACAGTAGCGCCAGCACCGCCTGATACAAGCCCCGGCCTGCCACCAAAGATAGCTGTTATCAATCCCATTATAAAGGCGGCATACAAGCCTACAAGCGGAGGGAAGCCTGCCAGTATGGCAAAGGATAACGATTCCGGTATCATGGTCATGGCTACGGTTAGCCCGGCCAGGACCTCGTTTTTATAGTTTATTTTTTGAGAAAAGTCAAAGAGTTTCATAGGGCAAAGGTACTAAGTTTCTGAGGTGCTTAGGAACTTAGGTTTTCTGAAAAAAGTTATAATTATGCAAAGGTTCACAAAGAAGGCACCCGAGAGCACAGCCCTACTGACGTAGTAATCTTATTATTTCAGCATTACTTTATGAGATTGCCCCGCTGCGCTCGCAATGACTGTACGTGAAAAACAGGGTATAAACCTAAGCGCCTCAGCAGCTAAGAACCTTTTTCTAAAATTTGTGCACAATAAAAATACACGGCCTGTTGTGCAGGTCGGGTTTTTCATTTTTCCACTGGGCTACGGTTTTAGTTTTAATAAACTCTGTAGGCAGGGTAATATCGGCAGCAATACACAGGTGGGTATTGGGTTGAAGCATGGTAAGCAGATCTTCCATGAGTTTGTTATTCCTAAAAGGCGTTTCTATAAACAGCTGACTCTGGCTTTTATCTTCGCTTAGCTTTTCAAAGCTTTTAAGGGCTGTTTTTTTGTCACTTTTTTCAATAGGCAAGTAACCGTTAAAGGCAAAGCTTTGGCCATTCATACCACTTGCCATAATGGCCAGTAAGATAGAAGAAGGGCCTACCAAAGGTACCACCTGTATGCCTTTTTCATGCGCTATTTTTACAATAGCAGCACCTGGATCGGCAACACCGGGGCAGCCGGCTTCGCTCATAAGGCCTACATTCTTGCCTTCAAGGCAGGGCTGTATAAAGCCCTTATGCTCTGAGGCTAAAGTGTGTTTGTTTAAAACAGAAAGCTTTAAATCAGGCTGTTTTTTTGTAGGAAGAATAGCTTTGATAAAACGGCGTGCCGTTTTTTCGTTCTCTACTATATAATGGTCTATAAATTCAATAGAGCGTGCCACAGTATCGGGCAAAACCAGTTTTGGGTCGGCATCATCGCCCAGTGGTACAGGTAGTAAGTATAATTTTCCGGCAGGCATCAGGCGTGTTCTTTAGTTAGTTTATTAGCAACAAGGGTACAGGCCTGGTCAAGCATGTCATATACTTTGTCAAAACCATCAGGGCCACCATAGTAGGGGTCGGGCACATCAATCTTTTGGCCGGGAAAAATCTCATCCATCATCAGCTTTACTTTGGCTTTTGCCGAAGCATTTGGGGCTAACCGTGTAACATCGCGCAGGTTACTGCTGTCCATTACATAAATATGGTCAAAATCAGTAAAGTCAGACGGTTTTATTTGGCGTGCCTTTTGGCAGCTTATATCCAGCCCACGGTTTTTTGCAGTAGCGACAGACCTATGGTCAGGACCCTGGCCGGCATGCCAGTTACCGGTGCCGGCAGAATCTACCATAAATTTATCTGTAGGAAGTTTAGATTGCAATATGCCTTCTGCCAGAGGCGAACGGCATATATTGCCCAGGCAAACCATTAAAACTTTAACGGGCATTACACCGATAGTTTTTTATTGATATCATCTACAAACTTGCGGAACTGCTTATCGGTAGTAACAAGGTTATCAACCGTTTTACAGGCATGAAGCACGGTAGCATGGTCGCGGTCGCCTATTTGCGAGCCTATATTTGCTAAGGAAGCCTTAGTGAACTTCTTTGCAAAAAACATAGCCAGCTGACGCGCCTGCACCACATGGCGCTTACGTGTTTTACTTTGTAGTGTATCTACATCAAGCTGAAAATAATCTGAAACTACTTTTTGAATGTAATCTATAGATATTTCGCGCTTTACGTTCTTTACAAATTTTTCAACCACCATTTTAGCCAGCTCAAGAGTTACCTCGCGGTGGTTGAATGATGACTGTGCAATAAGAGATATAATAGCACCTTCAAGCTCGCGCACATTACTTTTAATATTGCGGGCTACATATTCAACAATTTCACTTGGCATTTCTACGCCATCGCGAAACAATATGTTGTTAAGGATAGAGATACGTGTTTCATAATCAGGCTGGTGCAGTTCTGCCGAAAGGCCCCACTTAAAGCGGGACAGTAGGCGCTGCTCAATATCCTGCATGTCTACAGGAGCTTTGTCTGATGTAAGGATAACCTGTTTTCCGTTTTGGTGCAGGTGATTAAAGATGTGAAAAAACACATCCTGAGTACCGGTTTTACCAGAAAGGAACTGAACATCATCTATAATAAGCACGTCTATCAATTGATAGAAGTGTATAAAGTCATTACGGGTATTACGTTTAACCGAGTCTATATACTGCTGGGTAAAAATCTCGGCAGATATATACAATACGGTCTTATCCGGATACTTGTCCTTAATTTCTATACCTATAGCATGTGCAAGGTGAGTTTTGCCTAAACCTACACCACCAAAAATAAGCAGCGGGTTAAACGA